>SKOK01000012.1 GCA_007120085.1 Bacteroidales bacterium
AACTCCGAACCATTTACATTTTTTTATATCTTTACCCCGAAAAACTTTATAACCAACCAAAAAACCTTTCAACCCTATGGAACACTTAAACCTCACCCTCGACAACCTGGAAGACCTTATCCCCGAAGATTTCACCCAGGAGCAGAAAGCAAAAGTCAAAACACTGTTTTACAAGGAGCTGGCGGTGCGCGCCCATCGTTTTTACAACGGCAAGATGCAAACCGTGCCCAAGGCGCCCGTGATGGGCTTCAACTGGTTCAACGCCTGGTACACACCCGGCGTGTCAAAGATATCAACCAGCATCCGCGAAGACAACAACACCTCTTACGAGCTGAGCAACCGCGGCAACCTCGTAGCCGTCGTGAGCGACTCCACCCGCGTACTGGGCGACGGCGACTGCACACCCCCCGGTGGCATGGGCGTGATGGAGGGTAAGGCCTTCCTGATGAAGTACCTCGGAGGCGTTGACGGCATCGCCATCTGCGTTGACAGCAAAGGCCCCGATGGCAAAAACGACCCTGAAAAGATCATCGAATTCGTCAAAATGGCACAACACAGCTTCGGCGCAATCAACCTTGAAGACATCGCCCAGCCCAACTGCTACCGCGTGCTCGACGTGCTTCGCGAAGAGTGCGACATCCCCGTTTGGCACGACGACGCACAAGGCACCGCCTGCGTTACCCTGGCCGGCCTCATCAACGCCCTCAAGCTGGTCAACAAGAAGATGGAAGACGTCAAAATCGTATATTACGGTGCAGGCGCCTCCAACGCCACCATCGCACGCATCGTAAACGCCGCCGGCGCTGATCCGGCCAAATCCATTATGTTCGACTCCACCGGAGCACTGCACACCGGACGAAAAGACATCGAAGATGACAAGCGTTTCTACCGCAAGTGGGAGCTGTGCCAGGTCACCAACCCCGACAAGGTGGAAACCATGGAAGAGGCCATGAAAGATGCCGACGTCCTCATTGCACTGTCGAAGCCGGGCCCCGATGTCGTGAAAAAAGAATGGATTGAGGTGATGGGTGACAAAGCCATCGTGTTTGTATGTGCCAACCCCGTGCCCGAAATTTATCCCTATGCTGCCAAAGAAGCCGGCGCATACATCGTAGCCACCGGCCGCGGCGACTTTCCCAACCAGGTGAACAACTCCATCGGCTTCCCCGGCATCCTGAAAGGCGCCCTGATGGTAAGGGCACGCAAGATCACCGACAACATGGCCATCGCTGCCGCCGAAGCCATCGCACGCTTCTCAGAAAAAAGAGGCATCCACACCGAAGACATTATCGCCAAGATGAGCGAATCCGACGTGTTCCCCTTCGAAGCTGCCGATGTGGCCATGCAGGCCATCAAAGACGGCGTGGCACGCAAGGAAATGACCTGGCAGGAAGCATTTGACCTCGCCAAGGCCGATATCGAACACGCACGCGCCACCACACAAGCACTCATCGACGGCGGTTTCATCGCCAGCCCACCACAAGAGATGCTCGACGGAGCACTCGAAACAGCCATCAACGCCGTTAGATAATGATTGCTTTTATTGAAGGAAACGTAGCCGAAAAAAACCCGGCCTACCTGGTAGTCAACTGCCAGGGGGTCGGGTATATGCTGCACATCAGCCTATACACCTACAATGCCATCCCCGATGAGGGAAAAGTTCGCATACATACCCTGCAGGTGATCCGTGAAGATGCACACCTGCTTTACGGGTTCGCTTCCAAAGAGGAAAGAGAGCTTTTCAGCCACCTGATATCCGTTAGCGGCGTAGGGCCAAACACCGCCAGGATGATCCTCTCATCCATGACGCCGGAAGATGTCAAGACCGCCATAGTCAGTAACAATGTCAGTATTTTACAGTCAATCAAAGGCATCGGCGCCAAGTCGGCACAACGCATTGTGGTTGACCTCAAAGACCGCCTGGAAAAAGAAGGTGTTCTGAAGGCAGAAAATTTACATTTTACAGACAATACAATCCAGCAGGAAGCGTTATCTGCTTTAGTGATGTTGGGTTTTGCAAAAAACACAGCCCAAAAAGCCATTGCCTCCATCCTGAAAAAAAACAAGGATGCCCCGGTAAGCGCGGAATACCTGGTGAAAGAGGCATTAAAAAGTTTCTGATAGGTTTTATTAAATACATTGTTGGTGCAAGTACGGCGATTATTTACTTTTTTTCCGAAATATTGGATCATCAGCATCTTTGTCCTGTTTCAAATTACTGCTGCGAAAACAACTTTCGCAGCAGATGATGAATCCATACCCCTCGACCCCCTCCCCCCCCAACCCCTGGAAGGTGTCGTATGGATGGATTATGGACGGTTTCCCATATCAGGACTTTCGATGACCAACCCTTCAGTCATCACCACCCATTACGAATACGACCCTGAGACAGGTTACTATGTTAAGACCAGGCGCATCGGCGATATGGTGATTGGGCGCCCTGTATATATCTCCCTGGATGATTTCCTGGACTATGACCTGGACACAAGGCTTCATGAATACTGGAAAGAGAAGAGCACCCCCCAGGCCTTCCAGCGCAGACAAGGACTGATTCCGGAAATATACATCGGTGGTGAATTTTTCGACCGCATCTTTGGAGGCAGCACCATCGACATCAGGCCCAGCGGTTCAGCAGAGCTGATCTTCGGTGTGATGTCGAACTACCGCGCCGACCCCTCCCTCGACGAACAACGGCGACGCACCACCAACTTCGACTTCCAGCAAAAGATACAGTTTGCCGTGGAAGCCAACATCGGTACCAAGGTGTCACTCGGGGCCAACTACAACACCGAATCCACCTTCGATTTCGAGAACAGAATGAAACTCGAATACCGCGGCGACGAAGACGAGATCGTGCAACTGATCGAAGCCGGCGACGTAACGCTGCCGCTGTCAGGCAGCCTCATCAGGGGCACACACGGCCTCTTTGGGTTTAAAACACAGCTGAAGTTCGGACATACCACCGTGACCAGCATCTTCTCACAGCAAAAAACCGAATCCTCATCTATCACCGTGGCGGGTGGCGCCCAGATGACAGAGTTCATGATACGTGCCGACGAATACGAAGAGAACCGGCACTTCCTGCTGGCACAGTACTTTCGCGACAACTACGACAACGCCCTTTCCAGCCTGCCCACCATCATGTCGAACGTCAACATCACGCGTATCGAAGTGTGGATCACCAACGTGGGACCAGCCACCGAAGACAACCGCAACATCGTAGCCTTTGCCGACCTGGGTGAAAACCAACCACATAACCAGGGGATAACAGGCGGCGGCAGCCAGGCCCCCAGGAACAACTCGAACAACCTCTACAATGAAATGCGAAATTCGCCCATCCGCACCATCAGCGAGGTCAACAGCCACTTGTCCAACCACCCGTGGGGCTTTGTTTCAGGACGCGACTATGAGAACGTGGAAAACGCGCGTCGCCTGCGCAGCAACGAATACACCTTCAACCCCAAACTGGGTTTCATCTCACTCAACCGCACCATCAACCCCGACCAGGTGCTGGCAGTAGCCTTCGAATACACCATCATCGGCCAGGAAGGCAGCTTCCAGGTAGGCGAATTCTCAGCCGAGGTGGAAGCTCCCAACGGCCTCATCGTCAAACTTCTGAAAAGCACTTCCGTCAACACCAGGCTTCCCATGTGGGACCTGATGATGAAAAACATCTACAACCTGGGTTCCTTCCAGATCAGCCGCGACCAGTTCCGCCTCAACGTACTATACGACAGCGAGGTATATGGCGTTCCCGTTGGCTACCTTGACGAAGGGCCACCCGCCGTCAAAGGCCAGCCCCTCATCCGCGTGATGGGCCTTGACCGCCTCAATACACAGATGGACCCCAACCCCGACGGGGTGTTCGACTTCATCGACAGGGCTGCCACGCAAGGAGGTACCATCGAATCAAACAACGGCCGGGTATATTTCCCGGTAATCGAACCTTTTGGAGAACACCTGCGCGATATGCTGGAAGACGAAGACCTTGGCAACAAATACGCCTTCGACTCCCTCTACACCACCACCAAGCACAACGCCCAGCAGGTGCCCGAACGCAACCGCTGGTTCCTCGAAGGCACCTACCAGTCGGCATCCGGCGCAGAAATACCACTTAACGCCATGAATGTTCCGCCCGGATCGGTAGTGGTCACAGCTGGCGGGGTGCCACTCACCGAAAACATTGATTATACCGTTGACTATACCCTCGGCAGGGTAAGGATCATCAACGAGGCCATCCTGAATTCAGGCACACCCATCAACATCTCACTCGAAAGCTCTGACCTCTTCAACCTGCAGACCAAAACGCTATTGGGAACACACATTGACCGGCGCATCAGCGACAACTTCAACGTAGGTGCCACCATCATGCGCTTGTCGGAAAGGCCGCTTACGCAGAAAGTAAACTATGGCGACGAGCCCATCGCAAACACCATCTGGGGACTGAACACCACCTACTCCACTGAGTCGATGTACATCACACGCATCCTCGACAGGTTGCCGTTCTATGAAACCAGCACCCCCACGCGCATCACCTTCAACGGGGAGTTTGCCCACCTGATTCCCGGACACTCGCGCCACATTGGCAGCGCCGGCACGGCCTACATTGACGACTTTGAAGGCAGCAAGTCGGCCATCGACCTGAAAAACGTACAACGCTGGCAGATCGCCTCTACGCCGCAGCACCAAACCAGCGCCGGCATGTTCCCGGAAGGCAGGCTGCACAACGACCTGCGATTCCGTTTCAACGTGGCCAAACTGGCGTGGTACGTCATTGACCCCCTCTTTACGAGAAACAACAACCTCACACCTGCCCACATCCGCAACGACGTTGAACAGCGCTCCAACCACTTCGTGCGCGAAGTGCTCGAAACGGAAATATGGCCCAACAAGGAAAGCCCCACAGGCATCCCCTCACCCATCCCGGTATTTAACATGGCTTTTTACCCTTCTGAAAGAGGGCCATACAACTACGATGCCCTGGGCTCAGAATATAGCAGCGGGATGACCATGGACGGCCTGCTTCGCGATCCAAACACCCGCTGGGGTGGCGTGATGCGCGGCCTGCCAACAACCGACTTTGAAGCCGCCAACATCGAATACATCGAGTTCTGGTTGATGGATCCTTTTGTGTATGAACCCGACCACAGGGGCGGTGACCTCTACATCAACCTGGGGGATGTTTCTGAGGACGTGTTGCGCGATGGCAGAAAGGCTTTTGAGAACGGCCTGCCAATCAGCGAAGTGGTCGAAAACGTTGACACCACCGCCTGGGGAAGGGTATCCACACTCCCCGACCTGGTGAATGCCTTCGACAACAACCCTGCCTCACGCGAATGGCAGGATGTTGGTCTTGACGGACTTAGAGTTGAAGACGAACGAACATTCTTCAACGAAAACTTCCTGCAACTGCTGGCAGATGAGTTCGGTACCAGCTCAGCAGCATACCTGCAAGCCTTTGAAGACCCCTCTGCCGACAATTATCAGTATTACCGGGGCAGCGAGCTGGATGCCAATGAAGTCAGCATCCTGGAAAGATACAAGCACTTCAACGGGCTGGAAGGCAACAGCCCTACAGACGCCCAATCGCCTGAGGCATTTCCCACCAATGCCACCAACCTGCCCAACACCGAAGACATCAACCAGGACGGCACCCTCAGCGAAACCGAGCGTTACTACCAGTACCGCATCAGTCTGAGGCCTGAGGATATGGAAGTGGGTCAGAACTACATCACCGATGTAATGGAATCAACCGTAAGACTGGCCAATGGCAATGTCGAGTCGGTGCGCTGGTACCAGTTCAAGGTGCCGCTGCGTGATCCCGGCCGCCAGGTGATCGGCGACATCCAGGGCTTCAACTCCATCCGCTTCATGCGTATGTTCTTCAAAGACTTCTATGAGCCCGTGATCTGCCGGTTTGCCACCCTGGAGCTCATACGAGGCGAGTGGCGCACTTATGACAGGGAACTTACCGAACCTGGCGAATATGTGCCCGGCAACAACGAAGAAACCAGCTTTGAGGTCTTTACCGTCAACATCGAAGAAAACGGCCAGCGCTTCCCCATCCCCTACGTGCTGCCACCCGGCATCGAACGCGAACAAGACCTCGGCACCACTACCATGCACCAGCGCAATGAACAGTCACTGGCAATGAAAGTCACCAGCCTGCAAGACGGTGACTCACGCGCCGTTTACAAAACGTCCAACCTGGACATGAGGCAGTACCACCGCCTGAAGATGTTTGCCCACGCCGAAGCAGTCAGCGAAACAGAAGCCCTCTTTGATGGCGACCTCACCGTGTTTATCCGCCTGGGCTCCGACTTCACCAGCAACTACTACGAATATGAAATCCCTTTGGAGGTAACACCCTGGCTTCCACGCACCTTCGACCCGGAAAGGGTATGGCCCGTCAACAACAACTTTGATGTGGAGTTTGAAAAATTACGGGAGCTGAAAATGCAGCGCAACACCCTCTCACGTGCAGCCAACTCTGGCATTTCGGTGAACAGGCCATACAGCGAATTCGATGGCAACAACAGGATGACCATCGTGGGGAACCCCACCCTCAGCAACGTGCAGGTGATCATGATCGGGATCAGGAATCCCAAGAAGACGACACGCAGGCCCGATGACGACGGCCTGCCCAAATCGGCGGAGGTATGGGTGAACGAGCTGCGCCTCTACGACTTCAACAACGAAGGTGGCTGGGCAGCCAATGCCAGGGTAAACGCCACACTGGCCGATCTCGGTAATATTGCAGTGGCTGGCTTCGTAAGCACACCCGGCTTCGGTGGCATCGAACAAAAAGTAAATGAACGGCAACAAGAAGAAGTCTTCACCTATGACGTGGCCACCAACCTCGAACTGGGACGCCTGCTGCCCGAAAACTTCGGGATGCGCATCCCCATGCACTTCAGCTTCTCCGAATCGATCAGCAACCCGCTATACAGTCCGCTCAACCCCGACCTGTTCTTCGAAGACGACCTGGCCAGCTGGGAGACCAAGGCAGAAAGAGACTCCATCAGAAGGCTTTCTCAAGACATTATAAGGCGCAAGAACTTTAATTTCACCAATATGTCGTTCTCAGGCTTCGGCAGCCAGCGCAGGTTTTACAGCATCGACAACTTCGATTTTACCTATGCCTACACCGAGCTGTATGCCCGCAACGTGAACATCGAATACGACAGACGACAAACCTGGCGGGGCGCAATCAATTACAACTACAGCACCACGCCACAGAGTGTCACCCCCTTCTCCAATGTCGGAATCTTCCAGAACAACCTTTTCAGGCTGCTGCGCGAGTTCAACTTTGCCTACATGCCCCGCTCAATCTCTTTCCGCACCAGCATGGACAGGGGCTATGCCGAATCGCTGATGCGGGCAAAAAGTGCCGGTATCGTCATTCTTGAGCCAAACTATGTGAAATCGTGGGACTGGGACCGCCGCTACGACATCCGCTGGGACCTCACGAGGGCACTGCGCCTCGAATTTAATGCAAACACCATCGCACGCATTGACGAGAAACCCGGCTCTATCTATGAAGATGACTTTAATTTTGAAGAGATTGAAGACGCTTATTCTTTACAGGAGAAAAAAGACTACGTTTGGGAGAACCTGATGAACCTGGGGCGCACCACCTTTTACACACACCGACTGAACCTGAACTACAACATCCCGCTGAACCGCCTGCCGGGACTCGACTGGGTGAATGCCAATGCCGGCTATGCCGCCGACTTTGACTGGACGGCAGCACACAGAGCCTCTGTTGATCTTGGCAATACCATTGAGAACTCTCAGACGCTTCGCCTGAATGCCAACGCCAACCTGGTGAATCTGTATAACAAGATCGGCTTCCTGCAGCGCATTAACCAGGCCGGAGGAGGTGGCCGCCCCGGCCAGCAGCCCGGACGCGGACCTCAGCCACCGCGACAGGAAGAGGAAGAAGAGGAAAGAGAAGCTATCAACGTACCTAAAGTTATTTTTGAAACCGCAATGCGGATGCTGATGGCGGTGCGTAACCTCTCTGTCAACTATACGGAAACCAGCGGCATACATCTGCCAGGCTTCACACAAGAAGCTTCAGTGCTCGGTATGGACTGGAATTCAATGGCACCCGGCTATGGCTTCCTGTTTGGCAGCCAGCGCGACATCCGCGAACAAGCCGGCAGGGAAGGATGGATCACCGAAAGTGACCTGCTCAACATACAGTATGCCCAAAGCCGCAACGAAAACCTGACCCTCCGCTCACAGGTTGAACCCCTTCGTAACTTCCGCATCGAAGTCACCGCCCAGCGCAACCACAGCCGGACACAGACAGAATATTTCCGGTATGACTCTATTGCAGGCGGATTTAACTCTTTTAACCCCATGGAAAGGGGTAGCTTCAGCATCTCCTTCCTCGCCATCAGAACGGTGTTTGAGTCGGTTGACAGCCGCACCTATGAATCTGAAAATTTCAACAACTTTAAAGAGTATCTTCAGATCATCGCATGGCGGCTGGCAGGAGAAAATCCGAACTGGAACCCGGAGGACTATGATCAGTTTAATGGTTTTCCAGAAGGATACGGTCCAACTTCACAAGAAGTGTTGATTCCTGCCTTCCTGGCGGCTTATTCAGGAGCAGATCCTGATAAGGCTACGCTCAACCCATTCCTGAAAATACCCATGCCCAACTGGCGTCTCACCTACGACGGCATCGGACGCATCCCAGCGCTGCGTCGCTGGGTGCAATCAGTAACAATAGGACACGGATACCGCAGTACCTTTACGATGGCAAACTTCCAGTCGAACCTCGGATATGTGGAAGTAGGCGGGTTCCCATCTACCCATTTCGGCGATGGAAACGACAATGATGTAATTGGCAAAGACTTTGAAGAAACCCTCAGAGGCAACTTCATACCGGAGTTTGACATTGCCCAGGTTTCCATCAACGAGCAGTTCAACCCATTGATCAATATCGACATCACCTGGCAGAACAGCCTGATGACACGCGCCGAAGTAAGACGCTCCCGCGACATGGGTCTGAGCTTCGCCAACAACCAGATCACCGACCACACAAGCAAGGAATACGTGATTGGTGCAGGCTACCGCTTCCAGAACCTGGCTTTCAACATCACCCAGGGTGGCCGCCGCCAGCGCGTCGAAAGTGACCTGGTACTGCGCATGGACATCAGCATACGGGAGAATAAAACCATCCTGCGCAAGCTGCTTGAAGAATCCGACGTCATCTCATCCGGCCAGCAAAACATCGGCATGAATTTCTCTGCCGAATACCAGCTGAGCCCCAGGGTGAACTTCAGGCTGTTCTTCGACCGCACCTCCAACAACCCCTTCGTGTCAAATCAGTTCCCCAACACCAACACCCACGGGGGGTTCAGCCTAAGGTTCATACTCATATAGTTCACAGTTCAGAGTTAGGAGTTTACAGTTCAGAGTTTACAGTTCAGAGTTTCTAATTTCTAATTGCTGGTTTCTGGTTCGGCTCCACCTGTCATTCCGTGCGCCAGCGAAGAATCTCTTAGCCTCAACAGATCCTTCATTCCGCTGCGCTCCATTCAGGATGACAAGAGGGCTTCACCTGTCATTCTGAGTGGTTAGCCCCCGCGAAAGGGCGGTGGCCACAATGCGTGAATGACAATTCAACAGTTAAACAATTAAACAAATTTCTACCCTCCAACATCCAACATCTTCTTCAGGAAGAAAACGAAAACTTCTCCTTAAACCGCGCCAGCTCCTCCTTAAAGGACACGGGGGGCAGCGTCATCAGTGGTATGATGCGTTCATCGGGTAGCACCTTGATCTCGCGCATCACGAGGTGCTGGTTCACGAAAATCATGTCAAGTAAAGGATATATTTCCTTGATAACATTGGCGATATACTCAATGGAAAGATTGTGTTCGCTGAAGTTATAAATGCCACGGGGTAAAGGGTTATGCAACAACCCGGTCAACATGTTAACCAATTTATCAACATGCACGAAAGCACGTTGTTGTTTCCCATTGCCCGTGATTTGTATCCTTCCAATGAAGTTGGCTTCAAACATAAACCTGTTGATCACGGCGTCGAAACGCACACTGGGGCTGTATCCGTAAACATTGCCTGAACGGATGATCCAGGCATCCATCTTATCACACAGGCGCTCTACATGCGCTTCTCCGCGCAGCTTTGAACTGCCATAAAAGGTTTTTGGGTCTGGTGGTGTGTCAATGGCAATCATCTCCTCGGAAGCACCATAAACGGATGTCGTACTGAGATATATGAATTTCTTCACAGGGCTCTCCTCCACGGCATATACCAGCTCGGCAGTGCCCCAGTGGTTGATCTGTTCAAACAGGTGAGAATTCTCTGTAGCCAGGGGCGTTGACACCTTGGCTGCCAGGTGATAAACCACATCTATATTTTTCAATACCTGCCGCAACTTGCGCGAGTCGAGCAACTCACCATGCATAAAACGAACCTTGACCGGCTCATAGCGGGTGTCCAGAAAGAGATTGAAATTTGTACGACTCAGGTTGTCGTAAATAATGATCTGCTCAACTTCCGGGTCTTTCAACAGCTCAAACACCAGCTCGTTGCCAATGTATCCGGCGCCACCAGTGATTAGTATCTTCATCTCAAAAAAGTTTGATGTTCATAGTTTTTGGTTACGGGTTCATGGTTACTGGTGACTGGTTACTGGTTCACAGTTAGGAGTTCAGGGTTTCTAATTTCTGGTTTCTGATTTCTAATTTTTGATTTCTTATTGGGTTTCTAATTCAACGAATAAATTTCACAGAGGTTCACAGAGTTCAACATAGAAGTCACACAGAGTTTTTAAGTTCTGTCTTTCAATTCCAAAACAAATCAACAGTTCAACACTTCAACACTTCAACACTTCAACGCTTCAACACTTCAACAATTCAACACTTCAACACTTCAACACTTCAACACTTCAACAATTCAACACTTCAACAATTCAACAATTAAACGCTTCAACACTTCAACACTTCAACAATTCAACAGTTAAACAATTCAACAATTAAACAATTAAACATCATATCCAACCTCCAACCTCTAACTTCTTCCTTCCAGTTTCCCCTGTGGATACCATCAGTCATTATTAAGATGCAGCCCGCACTCCGTCTTTTTCATTCCTGACCAGCGGCCATTGCGCAAATCATCGCCGTTTGCAGGGCGGGTGCAAGGCTCACAGCCAATGCTTTTGTAGCCAAGCTTTTCCAGGGGGTGCAATGGCAAATTGTGCAAATGTATGTACACATCCATATCATTGACATCCCATTGCAGCAGCGGGTGGTACCTGAGCGTGTTGTGCCTGGTGGGTTCTTCCTCCCTGAAACTTTTCCGCACACGACTTTGCCCAGCGCGCACCCCATTGATCCAAACATCATATAAATCCAGCAAAGCCTCAACAGGTTGTACCTTGTTCAGGTAACAGCAGTAATCCGGATCAAAGGTGAACATCAGGTCTCCGGCAGCATTGCACTGCATCGCCTTGGGCACGTGTGGCAAAAGATCAATGACATTAAGGCCCAGCATTTTGGTAACCATATCCTTGTATTTGATCGTTTCCGGGAAATGATAACCCGTATTGATGAAATATATCGGAATGCTTTTATCAATGCGGCTGATGACATGCAACAATACCACGCTGTTGGTCTGAAAGCTGGACGTGGCAAACAGCCGCTTTCCTTCGGCCTTGTATTCATTGATCTTTCTATGAATGCCAACAATGTCCATTAACGCGTAATTACACTATTTCATTTTTTTTCAAAACAAAACCCCAGCTATCCTAAGCAAATATAAAAAAATATACTAAGCTTTCAAGCTTTTGGCACCCAAAACCAGCGCCAGGCATATTTAGAGGCCATCAGCGTCATCAATGCTATGATAGGAAAAAAGGCAGGATGAAACCCCTGTGGATTGAGCGGCCAGAGGATCAGCAGCAGGACGCCTGCCACAAAAACCATTCGGAAATATATCACAGGCAACCGTTTAACCAGGCTTCCACCCGGGCCGTATGTTTTATTATTTGCAGATAACACGCTTGCCCTGTAGATGAAGTAAAGGTGCGTGGGCAATGCCCAGAGGAGGCTAAGGTTTTGTGCAGTGGCGTGGTGGTCGGATACAAACCAGAGGTAGAAAAGCATGAGGCCTGCCAATCCAAGCACAGTAAAATATACCTTATCAAAAATCCTGGCAGCACGTGGTTTGAGAAGGCTTAGCACACCCAATGCCCACAATGCCCAAAACACCATGGTGGGCGTTACAGGAAAAGATCTGGCTGTTTCGAAGGTGAGTGGAAGCAGCTCGTTATAGCCGCTCACCAGCATGCGACCGTCACCGTGACGGGCCTGTTGAAAGGCGATGGCCATTTCGTCGGGCAGGAACATATAATGCCAGGGCGTGGCTATTTTATCAGAAGGCAGTCCCAGCAAAAGGTCAATGCCAAAACTGATCCAGGGGATATGCTGCACATAAGGTTTCAGCATCTGGCGAAAGCTGCGCTCTTCGTAAGGGTGCGGATCAGGGCCCCAGTCAATGTCAAGGTGCATATCGACAAGGTCGCGCACACGCGTGGCGCAGTTATCAAAAAAGAAATCATAGTAATAATGAATATTTTCGGGCTGCCGGTTTATTTGCAAGAAGTCATAGATGTCTTGTTTCTCGGCAGCTGTGAGGTTCAGCACTTGCTCGTGCACGGAGCGGCCGTCGATCATATAGCTATATAAAAAGCTGTTAAGCGAAGTCACCGTGAGCATATACAACAGCCTGCCCTGTATGAAAAGCGGGTAAAAGTTAGGGGTGTTGAAGTCGAAAGTGCCCCAGTTGTAAACCTCGTCGATGCCGTTTGCGGGATCATGCACCCACAGGGCACTATGTCCGAACACCGTATAGAGCTCCGGTCCGGGACTTGCCGTAAGCATACTCACCTTTGCCTGTGGCGAAAGCTGGCCGCGATGATGCGGCTGGAATGCGTTTGCCATGCTGACAAAACACAAGATCAGCAATATGAAAAGCAGGTATTTTCTCATTTCAGATGCAAAATTACACAAACAATCCAAACCTTTGCGCACCAATTCAGAAAATATTCCGCATCATACCTGGGCATCAATTCAAAAAAAATCATTAAACTTGCAGCAGGAATTGTGGTTTCCCGCGGCCAAGGATTGGTAATACGGTTGCCGGCAACCCATTGTCATTTCCGCATTGTGGCCACCGCCCTTTCGCGGGGGCTACCTACTCAGAATGACAACTTTTTGTAATATACTGAATACGTAATTATTATGTTTTTAAACGCCTACTGCTCTGTATCTATTGCCGTTGGCTTCAGCCAACGGGCAGGAAATGGCACTACTCCCAGGGGGACTTTAGTCCCAGACAAGCCCGAACAGGCTTTTATTTTGGGGCTAAAGCCCCCCTGAGAACAGTACTGCCTTCTATCCGTCAGCTAAAGCAGACGGCAATTGATATGGACATCCATTTCAGAAAAACACACCCAATGTCATGCCCGCATTGTGGCCACTACGTTTTTCGCGGGGGCTCCCTACTCAGAATGTCAGGAGAGTCCGAACCATGAACCAGTAACCAGTAACCAGAAACCAGAAATTAGAAACCAACACACATATGGCACATTACAACAGGATATTATTGAAGTTCAGCGGTGAATCGCTGGCTGGCGGGCATCGTTTGGGCATTGATGCGGGCGCCCTGGAGCATTATGCAAAGGAAATCAAGGCGTTGACGGATCAGGGGGTAGAGACGGCTGTTGTTTTGGGGGGTGGAAATATCTTTCGGGGCATACAAGGTACAAAAAAGGGGATTGACCGTGTGCAGGGCGACCAGATGGGGATGCTGGCCACGGTGATCAACTGCATGGCATTGCAATCGGCTTTGGAAGGAATGGGCTTAAAGGCTGCGGTGCTGTCGGGCATTCCTGTCGAGACCATCTGCGAAAAGGTCAGCCGCAAGCGGGCGGTGCAACTGCTGTCGGAGGGCTATGTGGTGCTGATTGCCGGTGGCACGGGCAACCCCTTCTTCACAACAGACTCGGCGGCAGCACTGCGGGCACTGGAGGTCAAGGCGGATGTGATCCTGAAGGGTACGCGGGTGGACGGCATCTATACGGCTGATCCGGAAAAAGACCCTGGGGCACAAAAGTTCGATGTGCTCACTTTCGACGAGGCCATCAGCAAAGACCTGAAGGTGATGGACATCACTGCATTCACGCTATGTAAGGAAAACGCCCTCCCCATTGTCGTCTTCGACGTGAATGAGCAGGGCGCTTTATATGATATTGTTGTTAACGGCCAACGCCGCGGTACGCTTGTTACGACAGCGAAACCCGCTTAAAAGCCACAACGGTAAGGTCTTTGTCGGCTGCCTGTAGCATCTGACCTACGGTTTTTTTGCTGTCTTTGATAAACTCCTGGTTAATCAGGGTGTTTTCCTTGAAAAACTTATTCAGCTTGCCCATGGCAATCTTTTCGAGCAGCTCTTCCGGTTTTCCTTCCGCCTGGGCTTGTTCTTTGCCGATCTCAATCTCTTTGTTGATGATCTCGGGGTCAACGTCATCCTTGTTAATGGCGACGGGAGCCATAGCAGCGATCTGCATCACCACGTCTTTACCTATGGTGTCGATATCATTCACATCAACTTTGTTAACAGCGGCAATAGCAGCAATCCTGTTACCGGGGTGCGTATAGGCAAAAGCCTTTGCACCGACCACGACTTCAAAGGCACCCAGATCCATCTTTTCGCCTGTTTTGCCAATCATGTCGGTGACGTTTTCTTCTACCGTACGACCGTTCATGTCGTGCGATTTAAGGCAGTCCACGGTTTCACAGTCTTTTTCAACGGCCAGGTCGAGGATGGCGTTTGCAAAGTCTATCACATCCTGGTTTTGGGCTACGAAATCGGTTTCGCAGTTGAGCATGATGGCAAATGCTTTGTTCTGATCAGCATTTGTTTTGCTGAGCACTACGCCTTCGTTGGCATCGCGTCCGGCACGGCTGCTGGCTAGCTTCTGGCCTTTCTTACGAAGTATGTCGGTTGCTTTTTCGAAATCACCTTCTGCTTCAACGAGTGCCTTTTTGCAGTCCATCATCCCTGCACCGGTCTTTTGGCGCAACTTGTTTACTTCAGCGGCAGTTATTTTTGACATTTTTTCATTCAAATTTGAGGTTCTACAATCAGATTAATTTAAAACTGTTTTCTGGGGCGTTTGCCGGCGGCTTTTTTTGCACCTGGCTTACCGCCTCTTTTGTCAGCGCCTTCTTCCTCTTCGAGTTTTCCTTTCTTGGCAAGGCGTGCTTTTTTCTCAGCCAGCTCATCGGCTGTCAGGTCTTCATCGTCAGCTTCGTCGATGGCTTGCAGGCGTTCTCTTTCTTTCTGCTCTTCGAGTTCGCGCTCTTCTTCTTCCTCAGCAGCTTTGTCCCTGGCCATCTTTCTGTCATCAAGTCCTTCCTGGATGGCTTCGACCATCAGCTTAACGATGACGTGGATTGACTTAGAGGCATCGTCGTTTGCCGGAATGGGGAAGTCAACTTCCAGTGGATTTGCATTGGTATCGACAATGGCAAAGGTGGGGATATTGAGCTTTTTGGCTTCTGCTACGGCGATGTGCTCTTTGCAGATGTCAACGATAAAGATGGCTGCCGGCAGTCTGTTCAGGTCAGCGATGCTGCCCAGGAGCTTTTCAAGCTTGGCACGCTCGCGCATCACCTGCAGGCGTTCGCGTTTTGACATGTTGTTAAAAGTACCGTCAGTTTCCATCTTGTCGATGGCGCTCATCTTCTTCACAGCCTTGCGGATTGTGGCAAAGTTGGTAAGCATACCACCCGGCCAGCGCTCCGTAACATAAGGCATGTTGATGGGTTTTATCAGCTCAGCTACCGTGTCTTTGGCCTGTTTTTTTGTGGCTACAAAAAGAATTTTCTTGCCCGACTTTGCGATCTGCTTCATGGCCTTGGCGGCCTCTTCAATCTTGTCAATGGTCTTATTCAGGTCAATGATATGGATGCCGTTACGCTCCATAAAGATGTAGGGTGCCATGTTGGGGTTCCACTTGCGCTTCAGGTGGCCAAAATGTACACCGGCATCCAGTAATTCGTCATAAGTTATTCTTGCCATAATGTAAGGTAAAATGTTCTGTGAAATGGTTTAACGTTTGCTGA
>SKOK01000035.1 GCA_007120085.1 Bacteroidales bacterium
GCATTGGCCAGCATGGTGCTTCGCCATTGTGAAACCGGCGACACGTCGTT
Source organism: Bacteroidales bacterium (assembly GCA_007120085.1). Classification (GTDB taxonomy): domain Bacteria; phylum Bacteroidota; class Bacteroidia; order Bacteroidales; family UBA7960; genus PUPG01. Next base: position 51 of record SKOK01000035.1, read on the forward strand.
GCCCTCTGAATCACGCATGGCAACATCGTGTGTGTCATGACACAATACACAAAGTCCTGACCCCGAAAACCAGGTGTTGGAGTCAGAGGGTAGAACTGGCAGTGATTTTTGATGAATTACAAAACCCAGGAACAGAGGAAATACTGGGAACAACAGCGGTAAAACTAAAACTCTGAATAGTCAATGTTATGGTGGGTGGTTTCTCCGGCAAGCACTTCGACAGCTTCGATAATACCTGCTACTTCAACAAACTCTCCATTAAGCGTAAGGGTCACAATCAGATCGTACAAGCCCTCAGCGAGGTAATCGATGTGGTAGTTGTTGTTTTCGCACACCATGTCGCTGTTGATGGCATTCGGGAAGCGAACTTCTTCTTCTGCAGGATCATCAGCTTCCTCGTCAGTGTATGTGCCGGCTTCGTATGCATACACCACAACACCATGGTTCTCCGGAATATTTGACACTTCACCAACGATTCTTCCGGCCTGGTCGTTGACGATCAGCCTGATGGTTGGTTTTAACAAGTATCGGCCTGAATTACCGCCGGTTGCAACAATAGATTTCCTCAGGTCAAAATCAGCTGTTACATCTACCGTGCCATTTATGGGCACTGTGAATTTGCCGGTGGCTTTGAAACCCGATTGGGAGCCACTGGGAACAAACAATGGTTCAGTGGTTCCATCTTCAAACTCCAGGTAACATCCGGGATTTACAGGTGGACCATGTCCGTGCTCAGGGGCTTCCAGCATAAATCGTATCTGGGTATATGTGCCGGGCGGCATGTCGAAGTAACCCAATAAGGTTGATTCGCCGTGGGTGTAGTCCATCAGGTTTACAGTAACCGGTTCTTCAAAATCGTCAATTACGGTCCAATCATTGCCCTGAGTGTGATAATGAATTTCAGAAAAGGTAATAAATACACCGGTAATGCCATCGGTATCGATTGGAGCATCAGTGAGATATAGATTTAGTTGGCCGGACTCAACAGCTTCGTTCTCCTTTTCGGCATCGCAGGCTGCAAAAAAAAGTACCGGCATAAAAAATACAAGCATGATCTTGATTGTTCGTAGCATATTTCAAAATTTAAAAGTTAAAAAAACTGTAACAACAGGAGGTGGTCTCCTTTCTTATAAGACGTGTTGATGAGGCGGATGGTTGGAATGAGCAACAGGAAATGCAAAATAAACTTTAGCGGAACGCGTATCCCACCGAGATGCCAAGATGCAGTGAAAGCAGATTTGTTCTGTTCAGGTATGCCGGCAGCTGTTCATTGCCGGAAAATACATTGCGGAGCCCGTAATTGGCATAGAGGCCTGTTCCTACTTGCAGGTTCTGTCCCAGCGAATGCATGTATTCATAACCAGCTATCAGCCCATAATCGGCTTTGTTGTAATCGTGCAAAACACTCACACCTGCTTCACCGATGAAATAGGAAGCATCAGTCAGGTAGGCTGCATACACTCCGCCAATGGCTCTGTGGGGGCTGCCCGTCGAAAAACGATAGGCTGCTGTGAATGCCAGTTTTGTGTAATTCATGTCAATGCCCGTTGAAACAAATTGACCATGCACGTACTCGTTATAGGTCTGACTTTTTTCGGAGATCATGTCTAAAGCAAGTTTGAGATCAAGGCTTTCCGTGACTTTCTGACCATAATACAATCCAAAAGACTTGCCAAACGAGGGCCTGGTGTCAACCAAAGAGGTGTTTTGGAGGCCGGCCGCAGTTTTTTCGTTTCTCAGCCAGGTATTGGCATATTGCAGCGAAAGTCCAAAATACCTGCCATGACGATGAATTGTCAGGTCATTTTTAATCGGATCGACGATATCATCAGCATAGGCCGTGGCTGGCCGGTCAAAGATCGTTTTCGCTGATTGACTGATCGGGGCAACCGCATGATCCGATGGAGAAGAACCTTCAATTTGGCCGGGTAAAGGATGCAGGTTTCTTGTTTCGATGATGCTGGCAACAGCTTCATCACGAGAATATTGGATGTCATCCGGATTCTTTAATAAAGAAGGTCGGCTGACGTGTTGGATCAGGATGGTGGAGGCCTGGTTATTGATGCTTAATGCCGTTTGCTTCCCTGTGATCGCTGTCAGTTGTTGAAAAGTTGCGGCCTCCGGGAGAAACAATGCATCGGCTGTTTGAGGTGTCTGAAACAGATTGGTCTGAAACCAAATTGTCCCCAATAATGCAATCAGCAGCAAAAATGATGCAGCCATTGCCAGGAAGATTGTTTTATTGCGCTTCGTTGCCGGCTTCAATTCAATGTTCACCCTCTCCCAGACCTGGTCGATGTCGAGGGTGTTTTGCACCTCTTCCCACACTTTCCCGGGCGGGTCTTCAGTGTTTGACTCAATTATTTTCTTATACCACTTTTCAAATTCCATAACTTAGCTGTCTGATGGTTGAAGCCATTGCTGCAACAGGTATCGCGCCCTGCTGTATTGTGATTTGGATGTGCCGGAGCTGATTTCCAGACGTTCTGCGATCTCCTGATGGCTATAGCCTTCCAGGGCATAGAGGTTGAATATCATTCTGGCACCTTGAGGCAGGCGGGCAATGGTATTCAATATGTCTTTGGCGGCCAGAGCTGACAATGCGTCGTTATCCTTTGCAGTTTGCTGATCAGGTACATCACCATGAATCATTTCCAAATGGCGGGTTTGACTTCTCAAGATGTCAATGGCTGTATTTGTTACGATCCTGCGTATCCATCCCTCCAGCGATCCCTTGTGTTTATATTGTTTTAAGTTGCGAAATACTTTTACAAAAGCCTCCTGCAGCATATCTTGTGCCAGGTCACGGCTGCTGCCGGCATAGCCGAGGCAGATGCCATACATCTTGCGGGCATGCGTCCGGTATAAAACCTCCTGCATGTGCCTGTCGTTACGGATGCATCCCTTAACAATTTCTTCTTCTCCGTAGAGCTCTTTTTGCATGTACTATTTGATTAGCAATCGTAGTGCCTGGTTTAACCGTGCAGAGATACTGTTGTACAGCCCGGGATTCGTATCTTCAGTGATCAGCAAAACCTCCCTGCCATCGATAATCACCACTTCCGCATTCATAAGCATGCCAAAGTTTACGAGGCGCACGAGCGAATGTGTGTCAATGCGGACCTCTGCCATTGACACTTCATCTTTGTTGAAAGTCACTTCCTGCTGTCCGTCGTTATTTTTAGCCTTAACCCTGATTTGTTCGCGGTAAGCATATTCGAAGCGAACCGCAATGGGATCATGGTTACCACGCTGAAAGCTTCCCTCCATGACCAGTGATGGAATATCATCATCACCAAGATGGAATGTCAGTTCTACCATAGTGTACTGTCCCTGTGGGATGTCAAATGATATGTCTGTTTGACCTAACTCTCCGGTAAGGTTCAGTTTAACTGTTTCAGGGAAGTCGGAAATGAAATAGACACTGGTAGCGCCGTGCTTCCTTCTGCCATCAAACTCTATGTTTTCAACAGCCAGAAAACCACGGTCAATAGTAAACTTTGATTGGTTTTTGCTGCCTTGCGAAGCAGTATTGTCATCTGTTTCTTCAGATTCAAACTCATCTATTGCAAACTCAAATTCCAGTTTGGCCGGAAGCTTTTCAGGCGAGGGATCCATCAGCTTTTCACATGCTGTTATGAGCATGAGCAGTGCGCCTGCGAATAAAATGATACTCTTTCTAACAATCATGCGTAACACAATTATTGGTTTGTAGGGCTTAACAATGAGATGACAATGTAGCCCTTTTTTTAAGAGACGTCCAAAACTGTAAAAAGGTTGGAATCAGGATTAACCCTATCAGCAAAGTTAAGTAAAGAAACCAATTTACAGGTCAATACACGAAGGTTCCACCCACCGGCGGTTGATCATTCCGATCTGAGGGTGTCTGCCGGATTGCTGCGTAAGGGTTTTAGGGTTTGCCACCAAACGGTAATCAGTGTCGTGATCAGCACGAGGATGAATGAGAGCAGCATGGCAGCCGGCGATATGTTGATGCGCGTTGCAAACTGGTTCAACCAATTGTCAAGCCATAACCAGCTGAGCGGGAAAACGACCAGCGCAGCGATCACCAGCCGGACGAAGTAGTTCCGGAAGAGCATCATAAAAATGTTTGCATGAGAGCCGCCGAGAGTTTTGCGTATGGCGATCTCTTTTTCCCGTTGACGGGCGGTATAGGCAGCAACTCCCAGGATGCCCAGCAGGGTGATGACAAGGGCCAGGCCGGAAAACATCCCGAAGACCATGCCGAATTTCCGCTCTTCATCGTTCGTGGCCCGATAGTTTTCTTCCTGCCAGAAGTAATTAAAAGGAATATGCGGAAAAAAGTTGTTGAAAGCTTCCTGTATTTGCATCATGAGGTCGCCTGTAAAGCTTTCATCATTGATTTGAAGACTTACGTATCCGTTGTAGCTTGACGGGGCCATGTAGATCAGTGGTTCCATCAGGTTTTTTGGCGACACCTGGTGCATGTCTGCAACAATACCCAAGATGTGAAAGGTAAAGGGACCCCTGAAAATTCTTTTTCCAATGGCCTCGTCGGGTGATTCAAGGTTGAACGACCTCACGGCACTTTCATTCAGAATAACTTTGGACGAATCGCTGCTGTATCTTCCTGAAAACATTTCTCCGGCAATGAGTTCGATGTCGTAAACATCGAAATAGGAAGATTCGGTGTATTGCAGCCTGAAATTTTTGGCATCCTCCATCTCTTGCCCTTCAAGACGCAGTCCGCCTATGTTATGATCAACCGGAAAACCGGGTACATAGTTGGAGAATCC
>SKOK01000085.1 GCA_007120085.1 Bacteroidales bacterium
ATACCAAGCGCGAGGACGAGCAGCTCGTAGCCCCACACGGCGGACAGCAGGCCGATCAATGGCCAGATCGAGGCATCGCGTTGTTCATCGAGTGCGGAGGAGACGAGGAAGCAGCCGAGCATAAAAGAATCGGGGTGGTAATTGTTTGGCGAGCATCCAGAGGCTGTTTCTGAAATTATAAAATGTTTTTTGGGGATTTGCCTTAGGCAAAGAGCCACCGCCAAGGTGATAAACAACAGATTGCGGACAATAAAATATTTTATACCCGCTGTTTTGCAACCGCCAGCACAGGTCCACCTCTTCCATGTGCGCAAAAAAGCTGGCATCAAAGCCCCCTGCATCCCTGAAAGCATCAGCCCTCACAAACATGGCAGCTCCCGTTGCCCAGAACACTTCGCCAAAATCATCATATTGCCCTGTATCTTTTTCAAGATGGTTAAAAATGCGGCCGCGGCAAAAAGGATAACCAAAGTGATCCAGAAAGCCGCCGGCAGCACCGGCATATTCAAAAAAAGCCTTGTTTTCGAGTGAACGGATCTTTGGCTGCACGGCCGCCACATCCGGATAAGCATCCAGCAAGCTGATACACGGCTCAATCCAGGCTTCACTGACTTCTATGTCGGAATTCAACAAGATAAAATAATCCGCATCCACAGATTCCAGGGCTTTGTTGTAACCGCCGGCGAAGCCCTGATTTTCTTTCATTTCTATAATACGAATTCCGGGAAAGTGTTCTTTCAGAAACAACAGGGAATCATCTTGAGAAGCATTGTCTGCCACAATAATATCGACTTCAGGAGGCGTGTGTTTGATGATGCCCGGCAGAAAACGACCCAGGAGGTGTTTGCCATTCCAGTTTAAGATCACCAAAGCCGTCCGCTTATTTGCCATTCTCCTTTTTTCAGATCTGCTTATTGCAGCAGTTATTTAGGGGATTTCCACTTAAAAAAGACAGATTTGCCGGCATCTGCCTTGCCTCTGTGCATTCAAAATTACGGTTTTTCCCACAACTGTGACATGATTTCATTTTTTTTGTTGTGCTGAAAAAAATATTTTGTACTTTTGCCGCGGAGAGATGGCAGAGTGGTCGATTGCGGCGGTCTTGAAAACCGTTGGGGTGTTACAGCCCCCGGGGGTTCGAATCCCTCTCTCTCCGCAACCCCACAAAAACAAAACCACGATAGTGGTAAACATTCTACCCCCATATGATACGAAAGCTTGCTTTCAGTATCATATGGGGGTAGAATGTTTAGCGGCGTTAGCCGCTTTGTTTTTGTGGGGTTGCAGGCCCTCCCCTTAACGGGATCAACGAAGTTAATCCCTCATCACCCTGACCCAAAACCCTTTCCCAGCTCCATGCCGGAGTAGAACGTTTAGCGGCGTTAGCCGCTTTGTTTTTGTGGGGTTGCAGGCCCTCCCCTTAACGGGATCAACGAAGTTAATCCCTCATCACCCTGACCCAAAACCCTATTCCATTTTCATACCAGGGTCAATCGTTTACCTCACCCTGACCTCGTGGGTGATCTCCATGACCTTGTCATAAACATAAGATACACCGCAATACTTCTCCTTGGACAGGTCAACGGCCTTTTGTAGCTTGTCCATCGGCAGGTCTTTACCGGTAAACTCATACACAATGTGCATCTTTGTGTAATGCTTTGGGGGCTCTTCCGTAAGATCGCCTTCTATGTGAATTCTGAAGTCATCAACTTCCACACGCATTTTTTTCAATATTGATATGACATCCATGCCTGTACAACCGGCCAGAGATGCAATCATAAGTGGTTTGGGCCTTGGACCCTTATTCTGGCCTCCCGCCTCAGGAGGCGCATCCATCACGAGCTTGTAGCCCATTAAGTCTGCTTCAAATGCCATGTCTCCCTTCCAGGAGGTGCTTATTTTGTGTTTCATCGGTTTATATTTTCTTAGGTGTTTGTTATTTTGTGTTTTGTGATTTTACCCAAGATCGCAATTGATGTTAGATGTTAGATGTTGGATGTTAGATTTTCTGTTTTCTAACCACTACCATCCAACTTCTAACCTCCAATTTCTAATCTCTAATTTCCACCATCCAACCTGGTTACCAGAAAACTACTTTTTTGCCTCAAAATGCAGATCCAGCAGGCGCGCCACATACTTACCAATGATATCAAACTCCAGGTTAATGATGCTGCCCTTTTTAAAATTTCGAAAATTGGTAACATCATATGTATATGGAATGATGGCTACCGAAAACATGTTTGGCTCTGAGTCCACAACTGTAAGACTGACCCCGTTTACAGAGATGGAGCCCTTTTCAACGGTAATGTTTTTCGGACCCGGATCGTATTCAAAATAGAATTTCCAGCTGCCATCAAGCTCTTCAACCTTTGTGCAAACAGCTGTCTGATCCACGTGTCCCTGCACGATATGGCCATCCAGACGTCCATCGACACGCATGCAACGCTCAAGATTCACCTCATAGCCCACTTCCCAGCTGCGCATATTGGTTTTGTCCAGCGTCTCCTGAATCGCAGTGATGGTATATTGCTTCTTTTCTTTGTCAACGTGTACCGTCGTCAGGCAAACACCATCGTGTGCAATGCTCTGATCAATTCTCAACTCCTCCGCTATGGGTGTTTCAATCGTAAAATGAATGTTTCCACGATCCCGCTCAATTTTTGCAACCTTGCCGGTTGTTTCAATAATTCCTGTAAACATTGTTTTTAAATTTTTGGTTTCGCACAAAAGTAATGGTTTCTCAAAAGATGGCACAATTTCATTTTACCCTTTTGTGAATATGATAGTTGCCAAACCAAAAAGATTAACAATTTTTATGCTTTTTTTTGTAACCTTGCAAAACAAATATGCATTTTTTGAGTTATCTTTATAGAGAATTTAATAAGGCAAATTCAAACACAAAAAATATTCTTCGTGTTGTTTTGGTTAGTTGATTGGTAACCCCGGAATAATAACTTATTCCGGGGTTTTTTTATCAATAATTGAAAATCAAAAATCTTTCATCGGCATATCATTTATTGCAATACCTTCGTTATGATTTTGTTTTAATCTGCAATCAATGAATTTAAAATGCTTATTGTGCCTTTCAATGCTGATGATGCTCCTGTTGTTTGCGACTGGGAATTTTACTGCAAAAGCCAGCGAAGCAAGCCAGCAATACACTGTAAGTGGTTTTATATATGAAAAGGGCAGCCGAGAGACACTGATTGGGGCGACCATTTTTGCAGCAGAATTGCGAACGGGGACCAGCAGCAACAATTACGGGTTTTACTCGCTGACCCTGCCCGCGGGAAAGCTTGAACTGGTGTTCCGTTACGTCGGGTTCCATCCATTGGTTCTGCAGATAGAGCTTTCTGATGATTTGCAGCTGGACATCGAGCTCACTCCATCCTCTGTGGAGATCCCCGGCGTTGAAGTGACCGCCGATCATGTTGAACGGATCAGCCAATCCGTTCAAATGTCGCGCATTGACCTGCCTGTTGCACAGGTGCAATCAATTCCTGCACTACTGGGAGAGAAGGACTTATTCAAGGTAATACAACTATTGCCCGGAGTGCAGTCGGGGCAGGAAGGCAGCAGCGGGTTTTATGTGAGGGGCGGCGGGCCGGATCAGAACCTGATCATCCTTGATGACGCCATCGTTTACAATGCCAGCCACCTTTTTGGCTTCTTCTCAATTTTCAACGGCGATGCCATCAAAAACGTACAGCTCTACAAGGGCGGATTCCCTGCCCGCTTCGGTGGCCGGTTGTCATCCGTGCTCGATATAAGCATGAAAGATGGCAGCAAGGAAAAAATACAGGGGGAAGCGGGCATCGGGATTATTTCCAGCCGATTAACCCTTGAAGGTCCTATCATAAAAGATAAAGCTTCGTTCCTGGTATCGGGGCGACGAACGTACATCGACGCCCTGATTATGCCTTTTATGCCAAGAGATGAAAGAGGCGGATATTACTTCTACGACCTGAACGCCAAGGTACACTACGACCATGACCGCAAGAACAAATTCTATGCAAGCAGTTACTTCGGACGCGATAAATTCTATTTCCGTTTCAATGATGGCTATAACAACCGAGACGAAGGCGGACTGTACTGGCAAAACGCCACTTCAACACTACGCTGGAATCACCTTTTCAACAACAGGCTGTTTGCCAACACCTCACTCATTTACAGTGATTATACATTGCGAATTTATGCTGAAGAAAAATATGACGGCGACAGGTATTCGCTCTCATACACCTCCGGCATCCAGGATCTCAGCATAAAATATGACATCAACTGGCACCCTGCGCCAAACCATTTTGTAAGGGCCGGGATACAAAGCATTTATCACCGGTTCACGCCCAGTGCATTTGTCCTCAGGGATGACTATGTAGATGAATATATACAAGAAGTGCAAAGCATCAACACCCTCGAGTCAGGCATTTACATAGAAGATGAGATCAGGCTTGGCGACCTGGGCAAAATCAACCCGGGCTTCAGGCTCAGCCACTTTGTACACGAGAACAAGCACTATGTTAAACCCGAGCCACGGCTTTCCGTCCTGCTCTTTTTACAACCGGATCTTTCATGGAAGGCATCTTATGCCAGCATGAACCAGTATGTGCATCTGCTCAGCACCACAGGCATAGGCCTGCCAACCGACCTTTGGGTTCCTTCCACAAAAAACATCAGACCACAGTCAACCTGGCAAATTGCCAGCGGCTTTTCAAAAGACTTCAGCGAGAGAGCGCTGGAGCTGTCCGTTGAAGGCTACTATAAAAGATCAACAAACACCATTGGTTACCGCGAAGGGGCATCATTCCTGCTGATCGACGACCCTTCCG
>SKOK01000005.1 GCA_007120085.1 Bacteroidales bacterium
ATTAATACGTAGCTACCCATTGTTTTCAGTTTTTAATTGTTCTGACTTAGATGCTTTTCAATTTTTTTGCAAAGTAACTGCTTTTTTCCGGAAACATCAAACTTAATTTGTTATAAATCATCGCAGCCTCTTCTTTTTTTCCTTGCCGGAGCATTATCTCAGCGAGGGTTTCACTGGCTACCCCAGGTTTATACTCAATGCTTTCAGCAGCGATGTCTCCCTCCGGAATATCTTTGCCACGAACCTCTATGCGAGGATTCAGTTCTAAAAACCGGTCAATGATTTCCTGTTGCCGGCGCTTGCGTTCGGCGATCGTTGCTGTTTTATCTTCAAGCGGCTTCTCCAAAACCTGTTGCGGGCCAGGTGCTTCTGTTACTTCTGCGGTGCTTTCCGCGTTCTTTTGCCATTGGGTCGGATGATGGCCATTCAAAAAATCATTAAAAATGCGCACGTCAGGCGCAATGGCACTGGCTATGTTGCGCTGATATTCATAAAAACGCTTGTTGCCCTGAATGAGTGCCCTGGTAAGTAGCATTCTTGCTGGCTGACAGTAAGGGTATTCATCCACCATCTTTTTAAGAAATACTGCAACCGTGCTGTCAGGTTGTTTTTTCAGGTTGATTAATTCGTTAAACTTTTGTTCCATTTTGATGTCATTTACCAGTTCACAACGGCCTGGTTGAATATGTCTTCCGTGAGTTCCTTTATGATGAGTTCGATGGCCTCATCCTCTACCTGTGAGAGGCTGAGGTTGCTGTCATAATCATAAAACCTCGAAAAGGTACGGTTAAAATCATTTGCAGGCTCAAACTCATTGATAAAGTTCACCCTGACCGATATGGTGAGCCTGTTCATGGCCGCCCGGTCGTCACCGGTAATCGCTATAGGTTCTGTGCGATACCCCGTAATGCTGCCTTCGAAATGCAAATGACCTACCCCCTCTATCATACGCAAATTGGTTTGGCGCAGGAACATGTCCTGCAGGCCTTCGGTAAAACGCTGGCTTAGCGTGGGCTGCACAAGGGGCGCGTCATTCGGGAAATAACTCACCGAAATGGTCTCAGCTTGCGGTGGAATGCTCGCACCGGTAAAGGAATATACACCACAGGCCCAGGCAAGTGTGCCAATCAGTACTGATAATAATAAAAGTTTTGTTCGGTTCATGGTTCATGGTTCATGGTTACTGGTTTCTAATTTCTAATTTCTAATTTCTAACCTCTAACCTCCAACTTCTAACTTCCAGCTTCCAGCTTCCAGCTTATTTCACGCAATATCATATTCCTTGATCTTGCGATAAAGTGTTCTTTCTGAGATGCCGAGCTCCTTAGCGGCTTTCTTGCGTCTCCCGCTGTGTTTTTGCAGGGCTTTTTCAATGAGGTCCTTCTCTTTTTCCTGTATTGAAAGGCTTTCCTCCACGTATTCATGTGGGGCCTCCTCGTAGCTTTCAATCACATCCTCGTCATTCTCGTCGCCGGCAGTATTGGCGGAGCTATCATTGTAAACCTGCGGCAGGTCTCTTTTCTCGTACAGCTTTTCAATCAGGTGGGCATTCTCTTCACGGAAATCACCAGACAATTGGCCGTCGCGCAACATCTGCATGATGATCTTTTTCATGTCGGTGATATCCCGTTTCATTTCGAAAAGCAGCTTGTAAAGGATTTCCCGCTCACTGAGGCTGTCGGCTTTGGTGTTGGCGTCGTTGAAGAGTACAGGCAGCATGTTCTCTTGTCTGTCTGGCAGGTAGCGGATGATGGTATCGCCGGTCAGGTAACGGTCTTTTTCGATGACAGAGATTTGTTCAGCCAGGTTTTTCAGTTGCCTGACATTGCCTGACCACCTATGCCTGATGAGCTGCCGTTCAGCGTCTTCGCTAAGCTGCAGCGCAGGTATTCGGTATTTTTCTGCAAAGTCGGATGCAAACTTTTTAAACAGCATCACAATGTCATCCTTGCGGTCGCGTAATGGCGGCACTTCAATGGGCACGGTGCTGAGCCGGTAGTAAAGGTCCTCGCGGAATCTGCCGGAAGAAACTGCTTCCTGCAGATTTACATTGGTGGCGGCCACCACACGAACATTGGTTTTGAGCACTTTGGATGAACCCACCTTGATAAACTCACCGGTTTCGAGGATGCGCAGCAGCCTGACCTGCGTCAGCGTTGGGAGTTCTGCTACCTCATCAAGAAAAATGGTGCCGCCGTTCACCACTTCGAAGTATCCCTTGCGGGCATCGTGCGCACCGGTGAAAGCTCCTTTTTCGTGTCCAAAGAGTTCAGAATCAATTGTTCCCTCCGGAATCGCGCCACAGTTGACGGCAATGTAAGGGCCATGTTTTCGCGCACTCAGATGATGGATGATCTTTGGAAAAACCTCCTTTCCGGTACCACTTTCGCCGGTAATCAATACAGTGATATCGGTTGGTGCTACCTGGCAGGCAACATCAATGGCCCTGTCGAGCCGTGGCGAGTGACCAATGATACCAAAACGCCGTTTTATGGATTGGATGTCCATACTATATTATTATGATTATTTATACGGTTTAACTTCAATGGCTCTTTGCCGCATTTTTTAATAAAAGCAGCAATACGCTTACCCATAAACAATAGCTGCATGGATTGGCAGGGTTTGTCCAGGGAGATGTGCCATTTCGGCAGATTATTGATGCAAAGTTAATATTTTCTTTTGAGCTTCTGAACAATTACTAACTTTGCAAATTATCAGAAACAATCACTGCTGTCCGGGAAAATTGTGTTCTGGCTATGAAACGCTTGATATATATCGTCCCTACGGGACTTTACGGACCAAGGGGTTGCTTTTTGTTCTACCAATATTTTGCCCCTATCGGGGCAGTCCCGTTAGGGCCAAAATATTGGTAGAAAGAAAGTATTGTAGGATTTTTCATTAAGTCCCGTAAGGGACGTAATATAATTTTACCGGACAGAAGTGAGATACAATAAACCCATGACATCAAAAAAACCCATGACATCAAACGACATACAAAAACACAAAAGAACCACCATAACGGCAGCATTGCCTTATGCCAATGGTCCGGTACATATTGGTCACCTGGCAGGCGTTTATATTCCCGCCGACATATATGCCCGCTACCTTCGACAGAAAGGTGAAGACGTAATATATATTTGCGGCAGCGACGAGCACGGTGTGCCGATCACCATCAAGGCAAGGCAGGAGGGGGTTAGTCCTCAGCAGATTGTTGATAAATACCATCACCTGATAAAGGATTCCTTTAAGAAATTTGGCATCTCCTTTGACCATTACAGTCGCACTTCCGCAGACATACATCATCAAACAGCGTCATCTTTTTTTAAAACGCTCTATGATAAGGGCAGTTTCCTTGAAAAAGAATCAGCCCAATATTATGATGAAGAGAACAGGCAGTTTCTTGCCGACAGATATATCACCGGAACCTGCCCGCATTGCGGTTATGAGAGGGCCTATGGTGACCAGTGCGAAAACTGCGGCACTTCCCTGAGTCCAACGGAGCTGATCAATCCAAAATCGGTATTGAGCGGCAACCAGCCGGTGATGAAAAACACGCGCCACTGGTATCTGCCCCTCGACAAGTATGAGCCAATGTTGCGCCAATGGATTCTTGAAGACCACAAGAACGACTGGAAGTCAAATGTTTACGGGCAATGCAAGTCCTGGATCGACCAGGGGCTGATGCCGCGGGCAGTGACACGTGACCTCGACTGGGGCGTTAAGCTGCCGCTCGAGGGTTATGATGGAAAGGTGCTCTATGTCTGGTTTGATGCTCCCATCGGATATATTTCATCTACACGTGAATGGGCCGAAGCAAACGGCAAAGAATGGGAGAAGTACTGGAAAAGTCCTGACACCAGGCTTGTACACTTTATAGGCAAGGACAACATTGTGTTTCACTGCATCATTTTCCCTTCCATGTTACACGCTGAAGGCTCTTACATCCTGCCGGAGAATGTACCTGCCAATGAGTTTCTGAACCTGGAAGGCGACAAGATCTCCACTTCGCGCAACTGGGCAGTCTGGCTGCACGAATACCTGGATGATTTCCCGGGCAAAGAGGATGTCTTGCGCTATGTGTTATGTGCTGCCGCTCCGGAAACAAAGGATAACGATTTTACCTGGAAAGACTTCCAGGCCCGCAATAACAATGAATTGCTTGCCATTTTTGGGAATTTTGTCAATCGCACACTTGTATTGACGCATAAATATTTTGACGGGATGGTACCAGCGGCCGGAGACCTGACTGAGTCCGACCGGGCCACGCTGCAAAGCTTATCGGAGTTTCCGGCGATTATCGGCAGCAGCCTTGACCATTATCGTTTCAGGGAAGCCCTCGCTGGTCTGATGAACCTGGCACGGCTCGGCAACCGCTACCTTACGGATGCTGAACCCTGGAAAATATTCAAGAGCGACCCGGAACGGGTGCAAACAATACTGAACGTTTGTTTGCAGGTGTGTGCCGGCCTGGCTGTTCTGGGTGACCCGTTTCTGCCCTTTTCTGCTGACAAGCTGAGGGCGATGCTCAATCTTGAGATGCGGAGCTGGGATGAAGGTGGCCTTGCTGACCTTCTGCCTGCCGGACATAAGATCAACAATGCCGAACTGCTTTTCGAAAAGGTAGAAGACAGCCAGGTGCAGGCGCAGGTTGACAAGCTGCTTGAAACCCGCAAGAACAACATTGAAAAAGAGGAAGCCAAGCCCCTGAAGGACACAGTCACTTTCGACGATTTCATAAAGATGGACATTCGTACAGCCACTGTGACATCTGCAGAAAAGGTGCCGAAGACCAAAAAGCTGCTTAAGCTTTCTGTTGACAC
>SKOK01000192.1 GCA_007120085.1 Bacteroidales bacterium
AATCCTGGCATACTTCTTCCTTTGTTTATTCGGATCAAGCCTGGCCATCGCATCCAGCCTGCCCGGAAAAGGTGTTCCACCGCTTCAAAGCTTTCCACCTTATGAATACAATAATGCCGGGAAGATCTGGGATATTTGCTCAGCTCCGAATGGAATAGTCTATATGGCAGCCGACAGGGGCTTGCTGGAGTATGATGGGAAAAACTGGCAGCAATTCAAAGGCAGCGACGGGTTTACACGCTCTGTGCTGGTTGTCAATGACTCCCTCATCTATACAGGGTCTGACCTGGACTTTGGTGTTTGGGAAAAAAACAAGTACCAGGGCTTCGACTATACTTCACTCTATCCTTTCCAGGAAGACCTCCAGGATGTAAATGAAGAGTTCTGGAATATATACAGGTCAAACCAGGATGTTTTTTTTGTGTCATCACAAAGCATCTACATTTACAGGAAACCACAACTTGTAAAAATTGCTGCACCTTCTGCATTTACCGGCAGTTTTTGGGTTAATGACAATCTTTATTTTTCAGATCGCAATAATGGCCTTTATGTTTTGGAGGGCTTTGCGCTTCAGAAGGTGCTGGATATCCCAAACGATACAGACGTTCATATTGCAGGGGTTTATCCTCTTCGGGACGACCTCGTGATTGTTACGCGGGATGCCGGTCTCTACCTGTTTGAAGAAGAGGGTTTGCGGCCATTGAACAATGCCTTGTCACAACAGCTACAGCAAGCAAAAGTCTTTAGCTTTGAGCGGATAGGAAGCAACCACGTTGCTTTTGGAACTGTGCTTAAAGGTCTTTTTATCGCAGACCTGGATGCTCAAGTCGTTCATCATATGAACCGGCACAAAGGATTGCCCAGCAACACCATACTGTCATTACACCATAGCCCAGCCGGAAAGCTGTGGCTGGGGATGGATTATGGCGTTGCATCCCTTGACCTTGAAAGCCGTTATACAACATTTTATGATTACAGGGGAGATTTTGGTACAGCCTATACCGCCATACTCAAAGATGATGTGTTCTATCTCGGTACCAACCAGGGACTTTACAGTTCTAAGTGGGAGGATCTGAATAACAACCTGGAATACTTCAGGTTTGAGCTTATCCCCGGAACGGAAGGACAGGTCTGGACGCTGGAAAATGTCAATAATCAGGTGCTAATGGGACATGACAGGGGGTTATACGCCATAAACGGGAATACTGCCGAGCAACTGAGCGATCGAGAGGGCGTGTGGACCATCATTCAGTACAAGGATTACCTCCTGACCGGCAATTACAATGGAATCTCCATTTTTCATAGATCGGGCGACACATGGCTTTTTCAAAAAAAGATGGACCTTATTTATGGTTCGTGCAATCAACTGATCATTGAAGAAGATGACGTATTATGGGTCAACATTCCCAACTTTGGTGTCATCAGGGCCGTTCTGGACACAAACCTTTATCCCATTGAAAGATTAATCTTTCCGCTCGATGATTTTGCCTCGAAAGATGTGTTTCTGCTAAAAAATGATCAGGGCATTCATGTCTTAACGGATAACCTGCAATTCACATACAATCATAGCCTGGAGGAGTTTGTTGAAAAAGAACAACCCACATATTTTCCGCGGATTAAGGATCAGCTGGCTGGTGTTTTTCTGCCGCGTAAACTTCATCCTGATTACCAGTTTTTGCCCCTATACAATGGTTTTGCCCTTAAGTATATCAAACCTGGCGTAGAGGCAGCTGCAATAATCAATCCATTGATATTAAGGATGTTAGAAGCTTTTAACAATCACGAAAGACTTAAGCTTTATCCGGGTGCCAAAGTAACATACCAGTTGAATAACATAAGCCTGGAGGTAATTGCTCCTAATCGTGAAAGTGTTTCTTATCAATACAGATTATCGGATTCAGATGAATGGAGCGAATGGCAAGCTGACAATACCATAGAGCTCCTTGGTCTGAAGCACGGGTTGCACCGAATCACCGTCAGGGCACGTGTAAATGACCAGGTTACAGATGGTAAAACAATATCATTCAGGGTTTCTGCTCCATTGTATCTGAAATGGTATGCTTTTATGGTTTATTTCCTGCTGCTTGGCTTGCTGGTTTATATTGTTTTAAGCTGGCAGAAGATATCGCTCAAAAAACAAAAAAAGCTGATGCTTCTCAAGCAGAAAACTTCATTGCGTCAGCAAACTGAAAAGCATAAACAGGAGATCATGCAGCTGGAGCAGAAGCGTTTACAGACTGAATATGATGCACTTAAGCAGCTGTTAAAAAGCAAAACCATTGAGCTGGCAAATAAAGCCAGGGATAATGAAGAAAAAAACCGTCTGCTTCTTAACCTGAAGGATAAATGTGAGAAAGCACAGAAGAATCCCGCTTTGTTTGAAATGAAATGGAGGGAAATGCAGCGAATCCTGGATTCTTACCTCAAAATCCAGGACAACACGTTTGAAATTCAGATGGATGAGCTGCACCAGGAATTTTTCAGGAAGCTAAAGGATAGATTTCCCGAATTATCAAATAACGACCTCCGGATGTGCGCCTATCTGAAAATTGGTTTAAACACCAAGGAAATAGCTGAATTGTTAAATATCCAGCCTTCCAGCTTTTACATTAGCCGCTCTCGCCTCAGGAAAAAGCTTAGCCTCAAGCCAGAGGAAGATCTGTATCATTTTCTGAATGATGTGTAAACCTGTTGTAAGCTGACTTTACCTGGCCATAGCAGCATCTAACTTTATCGCAAGACTCTTCTTCGTGTTAAGGCAATGTTAAATCACTGTTAACTTATTTACAAGTATTTAACTATGTATGGCTTAGGTATTGAAGAAGACATTATCTTTGTCTTTGAGATAATCAAAAGACGATGGATATTGAAAATTTCACAATTTTGCTGGTTGATGATGAGCCTGATATTCTTGATTTTATTGGCTACAACCTGAAGAAAGAGGGATATCGTGTTGTTACCGCGCTTGATGGCTATGAAGCTGTTGAGAAAGCCCGGGAGCACTTGCCGCAGCTGGTGATCCTGGATGTGATGATGCCCGGCATGGATGGCATTGAAACCTGCGAAAAGCTTAAAGATATCCCCGGTTTGTCAGGCACCATCATCGCTTTCCTGACAGCACGCAACGAAGATTATTCGCAGCTGGCCGGTTTTAGCGCTGGCGCTGATGATTACATCGCCAAACCCATCAAGCCGAGCTTGTTAATCAGCCGTGTAAAAGCCTTGCTTAGGCGCTACCGGTCTGAGCCTGATAGGAAAGACGGTGAGCTGGCAGAAGGTTTACGCATTGACCGCGAGCGTTATGTCGTATGGCGAAAAAACGAAAAGGTAGAACTGCCCCGCAAGGAGTTTGAGCTGCTTAACCTGCTCGTCTCCCGCCCGCAGAAGGTTTTTACCCGTGAGGAGATATTTCTTAAAGTCTGGGGCAGCGAAGTGATCGTCGGCGAACGCACCATTGATGTGCACATTCGCAAGCTCCGCGAAAAGATTGGCCTGGATTACATTCAAACCGTAAAAGGTGTTGGCTACAAATACAATCCCGACCCCAAATGAAAGACACTTCACCCAGAAAGCTGGCCATGATAACTGCCCTGGTGGTTTGTATTACATTCGCGGCTTTTCTGCTGTTGGTCGATTTTTTGACAGATGACATGATTGCCTGGTTTTTTTATCCGGCAGGCAGCCTGCTAATTTTTGCAGTTTCTTTTTTCTTGTTTCATTATATCCTGAATCATTTTATTTATGACAAAATACGCCTGATATATAAAACCATACACGACCTAAAGGCACCGCGTGACCGAAAACATAAGCAATTAAATAAAAGCAGTGATATGATCAGCCTTGCCAATGAAGAGGTGATGGCGTGGGCCAGCGACAAGACAAAGGAAATTGAGTCTCTCAAAAAGACCGAAGCATACCGCCGCGAATTCCTTGGCAATGTATCGCACGAGCTAAAAACCCCCATTTTCAATATCCAGGGTTATGTGCTTACCCTGCTCGATGGAGGACTGGATGACCCGGCAATAAACCGGAACTATCTGCTTCGAACCGAAAAGAGTATCAACAGGATGATCTCAATTGTTGAGGACCTTGAAACCATCTCCCGGCTCGAGTCAGGGGAGATGACACTGAAATATTCGCAATTCGATATGGTCGCATTGGTGCGCGAGGTGATGGAGATGCTGGAGATGGATGCCGCACAAAAAAGCATCCGGCTGATGTTTGGCCGTACTTATGATTCACCGGTAATGGTTTTCGCAGACCGGCAGAATATTCAGCAGGTCGTTATCAACCTGATGGTAAATGCCATTAAATATGGTACAGAGGGCGGCCGCGTGAAAGTCAGTTTTTTTGATATGGATGACCGTGTGCTTACCGAAGTCACCGACAGTGGCATAGGCATCCCGCGCGAAGATCTTCCGCGGGTGTTCGAGCGCTTTTACAGGGGCGAGAAAAGCCGCACCCGCAATCGTGGCGGTGGGTCAGGCCTCGGTTTGGCCATTGTGAAACACATCATCGAAGCCCACAGGCAAACCATCAACGTGCGCAGCACACTCGGCGTTGGCTCCACCTTTGCCTTCACACTACAAAAGGAAAAATCAGCCCCGGCAGCCGGCATCGCTTAACACAAGCTTAACATTAAATCCATTTGTCCTTAACATTGGCGCACTATTTTTGACCCCATTATAATCAATGTAGGTCTTATGGAATATGTGTATTTGTTCTTTGTGATAGCTCTGCTGATTTTGGCTGTTGCCGATCTCAGCGTAGGTGTTGGCAACGATGCAGTTAACTTCTTGAATTCATCAATAGGTGCCA
>SKOK01000224.1 GCA_007120085.1 Bacteroidales bacterium
ATCATTCATCAATCGAGAATCGTCAATCGAGAATCGGAAATCGTCGGTTGTCAATCGACGGGTTTGCGGCTCACGGGCATGGTCATGCAACGTGCGCCGCCGCCGCCGCGCGGCAGCTCTGAACCTTCGATGGCCACAACATAACGTTCATAATCATTCAGGTTAACCCTATCTTTCAATACGTCCTTGGCCCGGATGATGGCAAAGCCTTTTTTATCCAGTGCATTCAGCGTATGGACATTGCGTGCGTAGCCGATCACTTTTCCTGGCCCAAGGGCGAAGAAGTTGGCCCCACTGTGCCATTGCTCACGTTCCTGCTGCCATTGATCATCCTCACCTCCGCATAATACGGGCTGCAGTTGCATTCCCAGTTTTGCCAATGCTTCCGGCAGATTCTTTACTTCACGGATGAATTGAACTTTACCATTTTCTGCATATATATGAACAGTTTGGTACTTATTCATCTTCATGATGATGGGCTCATAGATCATGCAGGTATCCCTGTCGAGCAAGGTGAAAACCATATCAAGGTGGATGAAGGACTCGGGTGTTAGCGGCAGTTCCTGTACCAGGATGTGTTGCTTTTCATTTTTGTTTTTCAGATGCTTCAGCAAGAAATCAACGCCCTGGGATGTGGTGCGTGACCCTATGCCGCACAGCAGGATATCATCGCGGGCAACGAGTACATCGCCCCCTTCAATGGCCACAGAAGTATCCCACTTCTTTCCAATGTTGGGATTAATTGTTTTTGTGCTGAATGAGGGGTGAAAGTCAAAAATGGCTTCCATGATCAGGCTTTCCCGTAACCTCACTGGGGAAGCCATTGACCCTACAAAAACACTGTCATACACAGAAATGGCGGCATCACGGGTGAAAAAGAAATTATGCAGGGGCTTAAGCGAGAATCTTTCTTTGCTCAGGTAGTTGGTAAGTGTGGTTCTTCTGATGGGCACACCCTCTATCAGCGCCTGGCACAGCGCATCAGCATCCAGGGTTGAAAGGTAGTCGGTGATGCAGCAAGCCCCTTCATGTGTGCAAATCTTTTCTATGAGGCTCTGCTTTACTTTTTCGTTTTTCAGAATGCTCGACAGAAGGTCCTTGATCTCAAAACATTGGGTTACTTTTTCAAGGACACCCTTAAATTGGTCATATTCTTTTTTTGCTACGGCCAGATTCAGAATATCGCTGTAGAGTGCTCTTTCTGCATTCTCAGGCGTCATATTTTCTACCTCCTGTCCGGGAGTATGGACCAGCACCCCTTCCAGGTGTCCAATTTCAGAATAAATATGTGTGGGTATCTTTGACTGCATCTTTAATTGTATTATCCTGTTTCATATATCCTGCAAAATTAACAAATTAAATTGAGGGCAATACTCCCATTTTTATCTAATTTTGTAATAATGGGATTGTTACATGCCAAAGACGGTTTCATTGTCTTGGTTTATTTTATTCATTTTTGGATCAAAACTACTTATGCGTATTTTATTGATTGGCGGTGGTGGCCGCGAACATGCCATGGCCTGGAGGATATCTCAAAGTCCTTTGTGTGAAACTTTGTACATTGCACCCGGAAATGCCGGCACAGCGCTATGCGGGAATAATATCGACCTGGAAGTGCTTGATTTTGAAAAAGTGGCAGAGTTTGTTGTTGAGAACAAACTCGATATGGTTGTGGTTGGCCCTGAGGAACCCCTGGTACGAGGAATGTGTGACTTTTTTGCTGAAGCACCAGGTTTGCAGCACATAAAGTTTGTCGGTCCATCAGCGGCAGGTGCAATGCTTGAAGGTAGCAAGGCCTTTGCCAAGGCTTTTATGGAGCGTCATGACATTCCAACAGCAGCATACCGGTCATTTACGGAAGAACAGCTGGATGAAGGTCTTGAATATATCAGGAAGATCATTCCACCTTATGTGCTGAAAGCCGACGGTTTGGCTGCCGGAAAGGGTGTGGTGATATCCAACAGCAGCGAAGAAGCGGAGCGAACATTGACAGAGATGTTGCAAGGCAAGCTTTTTGGCGAGGCCTCGAAAAAGGTCGTGGTGGAGGAGTTCCTCGATGGGCGCGAGATGTCTGTTTTTGTGATTACCGACGGGGTAAATTACAAGATGCTGCCTTCAGCCAAAGACTACAAAAGAGTTGGCGAGCACGATACCGGTCCCAACACTGGTGGGATGGGTACGGTGAGCCCCGTGCCTTTCGCAGATGACAAGCTGATGGAGCGAATTGAAGAGCGTATCATCAGACCGACTATCAAAGGACTCCGGGAGGAAGCCATTCCATACTGTGGGTTCATATTTTTTGGATTGATGATCGTAAATGGAAACCCCAATGTGATAGAGTACAACGTGCGCCTTGGTGACCCGGAAGCAGAGGCCATCCTCCCACGCATACAATCTGATTTCCTGGAGCTGTTGCATAATTGCAGCACCGGCCAGCTGAAGTCATACCAGGTAGAAACCCTGCCACAAACAGCCCTTACACTGATGCTTTGTAGCGGCGGATACCCCGGTGTCTATGAAACAGGACTCGAGATCAAAGGCCTTGAAAAGGAATCCGGATATAAGCTTTTTTATGCTGGTGTGAAAAAGCAGAATGGTAAATATGTCACTGCAGGCGGGCGGGTAATTGGCATCACTGTCCTGGCTGCAGGCATCGAAGAAGCACGTAAAATAGTCTATGATACGGCTTCAAAAATTGATTTTAAAGGAATGTATTATCGCCGCGATATCGGAAAAGACTTGTTGAAATAGTTACCAAATAAATTACCCTGATGCTTGTCCGCATTTTTAAAAAGTCGCATTGGTACTCCCCTCTCTTGCTCTTGATTGTAGCTGCACTGCTATGGATGGATGTTTTTATTTCCCCTGACAAGGCCATTGACACCATAAGCGGCTCAGGCAACGGCCTGTACAATATGTTGTTGCCTGCAATTACTGCTTATCCGGGGATGGCTGTTGCAATCGCCTTTCTCTTGCTGATGTTGCAGGTGTTTATGATAAATCATGTGGCCACAACCAAAGGGTTCACGGATCGCTACTCAGCACTTCCCGGACTGATCTATTTGCTGCTGATGAGCAGCACAGAGGGCATGATTGCACCAAATCCTGTTATCATTGCCAATGTGTTCCTGATCCCTGCCGTGAATAAACTGTTAAATGTATATGAAGATGAGCACGTCATCAAAGAAGTGTTCAATATCAGCTTCCTGATTGCCCTGGCAAGCCTTTTCTTTCTCCCCGCAATGGCTTTTTTCCTGGTACTGTTATTGTCAATATTTGTTTACTACATCGTTAATATTCGAACAATAATTGCTGCCATTGTTGGATTGATCACACCCTTCTTCTTTCTCTCATTGTATTTTTTTATGCAGGATGGACTCGTAGTGTTAAATTATGATTTGGATATAAATATAAGTCCTTTGATTATTTTTGATGTGGATATAAATATTTATGAAAAGATATTTACAGTAGCATTGTCTTTCTTGTCTTTTTTTTCGATTCTGAGGTTACAGCTGGTTTATAAAGGCACCAAACCCATCCGGGTAAGAAAACGTATTTCAATGCTGCTTATCGTTTTGCTTTTTTCTGTTCTTTCTTATGCATTGGCTGTTGATAATATTCATGTGCATTATGGTTTGATCATCATTCCGTTAAGTATATCACTGGCAGTGTTTTTTTATGATATCAGGAATATCAGGCTTAGTGAGATTCTTTTTGGCGTGTTCTTAGTACTTGTGCTGGCCGGCCGTTTTTCCGGATATTTTTTATCGTGATAATTGATTACTTTTGTACACGATGTTTGGGTTTCAGACCCGTCATGTAAATTATTGTTCTATTTTGTGAAAGCGCGTCAATGGGTTGACTAATAGACCATTGATAAAAATAAATTGTTTATGAAATTTGGTGTAGTGGTTTTTCCGGGATCGAATTGCGATCACGACATGATATATGTACTGAAGAAAAAGCTTGGACAAGAGGTCGTCGCACTGTGGCACAAGGAGAAAGACCTCCAGGATGTTGATTTTGTCGTACTGCCTGGTGGCTTTTCTTATGGCGACTACCTGCGATCGGGTGCCATTGCCCGTTTTTCACCGATCATGGACGAGGTCATTCGTTTTGCCGAACGGGGAGGTCACGTATTAGGCATCTGTAACGGCTTTCAAATACTTTGCGAAGCCCACTTGCTGCCCGGTGCGCTCTTACATAACCCCAGCCATCGTTTTATCTGCAGCAATGCATACATCAGAAGTGAGACCACCCACTCCCTGGTAACGGCATCCGTTGAACCGGGTAAAGCACTCAAAATCCCAATAGCCCACGGTGAAGGGCGTTTTTATGCTGGCGAGGATGCACTGAAGTCTCTAAATGACAGCCAACAAGTCCTGTTCAGGTATTGTGATGCCGAAGGGAATGTCACAGATGGTGCCAACCCCAACGGTTCGCTTGAAAACATTGCCGGGATATGCAATACAGGGCGCAATGTTTTTGGGATGATGCCACACCCCGAGCGTGCCTGCGACGACGAACTGGGCAATGAGGATGGCAGACAGATCTTTGAAGGCATAATCAATGCTTTATGCATCAACCATTAAAGACATATTTTGGCATCATCTTTCCTGAAGCAGGCTGCGACGAAGCAGGGCGCGGGTGCCTTGCCGGTCCGGTTTTTGCCGCAGCCGTCATTCTGCCGCAAAAGCCTTCTTCGAAATTGAAAACGCTTTTAAACGATTCTAAAAAACTTTCAGAAAAACAACGCAACACCCTGAAAGGCATCATATCAGAGGAAGCCCTTTCGTATGGGGTTTCTATGG
>SKOK01000030.1 GCA_007120085.1 Bacteroidales bacterium
AAAAACCAGTCAGCTGCAATGGTTTTTTTTGAGAAGCGTTTGAGCAGTTCGTTCACCTCCAGGCTGCGGGCGATTTGATACATGTCTTTGAAAGGATGTTCCAACTGGTCGGCCTCTGTTTGCTGAAGGGAGGCAAGCAGGCCATGCACGCTATTGAACCCGGGGTGTTCATTTTTTTGAAAACACACGACGATGGTGTTTCCCAGGTGGGGAACGTTTCTTATGGCGGCTGCTATGGATTGGATGTCGGGCATGTGGGGGCCGGTTTAATATGGTGGTATTTGTGTAGGTTTTTTGTTTGTCTGTGGCTTGTGTTTATGTTTAATTGTTTAATTGTTAATTGTTTAATTGTTTAATTGTTAATTGTTTAATTGTTTAATTGTTTAATTGTTGAGCCCACTCCTAAAAGTCGAGCCCGTTATTTTTACTAAATTTGATTAATTATATATTTTGCACTAATTTCATTTTAATCATTAAATATTTATAAGATATATTTGTATATTTCAAATTAAGTTATTATATTTGTACTGTTAATCAAACAGTTGAAGTCATGTTCAAAAAAACTATTCCCGATAAGCAGACTGATCTTTTCAGCAGTGTTGCCACCAATCTGGCAGGGAAAGCCAAAAAGCTTTATGATGATCAGAAAGCCTGGCACAACCTGTTTCGTACGCAAATTCTGCAACGGATTGACGAAACACCTTACCAGGTTTTGTACA
Source organism: Bacteroidales bacterium (assembly GCA_007120085.1). Taxonomy (GTDB): domain Bacteria; phylum Bacteroidota; class Bacteroidia; order Bacteroidales; family UBA7960; genus PUPG01. The sequence goes on from SKOK01000030.1 coordinate 720, forward strand.
GCAACAGAATGGGTGCGCCCAATGCATCGGTTTCATTGCTTATTAGTATGATGGTCATCAAAGAGGCTTATGGCTGGAGCGATGAGCAACTCTTTGAGCAGTGCCGGTTCAATTTATTGGTTCGCAGTGCATTAGGCTTGGTAAACATGACTGATGAGGTGCCGGGTGAATCCACTTATTATCTGTTAAGAAAGCGCGTTCAGGAACACTTCAGGCGCACCGGACAGGATCTTATCCACGAGACCTTTTCTACGGTTACCAGTGGGCAAATCAAAGACTTCATGGTCAATGGTCAGAGTATTCGCATGGACAGTAAGCTGATCGGCAGCAACATCGCCTGGTATTCACGTTATGAGATTGTGCATAGCAGCCTTTGCCTGTTTTACAAAACCCTAGACAAGAAAGCACTTTCCTTGTTTAACCGCCGGGCAAGACTTCAACTGGAAGAACTTTGTAAGGAAGAAGCTGAAAAAACCGTTTATCGATCAAACAGGACTGAAATAAAATCACGTCTGCTACGCATGGGCGAACTGATTGTCAGAATGTTGAAACACCTGAAAAAGCGACAGGATACAGAAGAATACAAGTTATTGCAACGTGTATTTGACGAAAACTTTGTTGTTGTTGACAAACTGGAAATCGAGATGCTTGAAAGCCAGCAGATTACCTCAGGAAGTGTCCAGTCGCCTCATGATCCTGATGCAGCCTACCGCAACAAAGGTGACCAAAAGATCAAAGGCTACAGCGTCAATGTCACCGAAACCAATTCTGAAGACTCCCTTAACCTGATTACCAATGCCAATGTTGATAAAGCCAATGTATCCGATGTTTCTTTTGTCAAGCCAGCCATTGAAGCCACCAGGGTGGTTACCGGGCAGGCAGTTGAAAAGGTTTATGCCGATGGTGCCTATCAAAGCCCGGATAATGATGCGTTTTGCGATGGAATTGACATGGTGTATACCGGCATGCAGGGTCCACCTTCTCGCTACGAATTGGACATGACAGATCAGGGGCTGATGGTAACAGACATTGATACGGGCGAAACAGTACTTGCCTCCAAGGCAAAAAGAACCAAAAGAAGCAAAGAAGACCGTTATTATATACGCAATTCGCAGGGCAAATTGGTATACTTTGGTCAGGCAGCGATCAGGGCATCCCGCCTAAGACAAGAGATGCGACAACGACCGCAGGAGGAACTCCGCAAGCGAAACAATGTGGAGGCAACCATTTTCCATCTTGCCTTCCCATTAAGAAACAACAAAACCAAATACCGGGGCCTGTTCAAACAACAAGCATGGGCAAATTGCAGGTGCTTGTGGATAAACCTGGTCAGAATTATGAAGTTCGTGCAAAAAATATGTCAAAGAGCGTTTCAATCACTGCTTAAACCAGCCAATTTGAGCGTGTCTGTTGCATATCATATGCTTGTAAAGCTCATATGTCTCAAAAAACAACCGGTTTTCGCAAGTATAATTTTTTTGTTCGTTTTAATCAATGTATAACCGTTAATCAAATTCCACTTTTTGGAGTGGGCTCAACAATTAAACAATTAAACAATTCAACAATTCAACAATTAAACAATTAAACAATTAAACAATTAAACAATTCAACAATTAAACGATTCAACAATTAAACAATTAAACAATTCAACAATTACAACAATATTAACTCATTGAACGATAACCCTCGGAATATCCTGTGGTAATCGCGTGAGCAGTTGATAATTAAGCTGCTCGCTCATCTCACAGAAAGAGGAAATGCTAATACTCAGGCGTTTTTGCTTGCCAATGATCACCACTTCGTCGCCGCGTTCAACATTGGGGATGTCAGTGACATTCACCGTCATGGTGTTCATGGTCACCGTGCCGATCACGGAAACCCTGCGGCCACGGATCAGCACCCGGCCCGTATTGCTCAACGCCCTGCTGAAGCCATTGGCATAACCCACTGGAATGATGGCGATCTTCATTCTTTTGTTGGCTAAAAACGAACTGCCATATCCAATGAAATTCCCTGGCTCGACCGTTTTAACCACCATTACCTTTGATTTCCACGACAGCAACCTTTTGAGCGGGTTCGTATCTTTTGAGTCTTTCCGGAAACGAAACATATGTGTTTCGGGACTGGGCCAGAAACCATACTGTGAAATGCCAAAGCGCACCATGTCCATAATGGTGTTAGGGTAGGTGAGGGCTGCCGCTGAACAGGCTGTATGGCGAAGCGCGGGCTGCAGATCGTGCCGGGTAAAATACCGGTTAAACTGCCTGAACTTGCTGATCTGGTTTTTGATGCGCAGGTAATTTGCAAGACTTTCTGCACCAGCATAATGCGTACATAAACCCTGGAAAATATAATGCTCCTGTTCCTGTTTTAAGTAATCTATCAGATCCCTGATATTTTCATAATCAAAACCGGTACGGTTGAAACCAGTCTCTGCTTCAATATGTATCCGGGCTTTCTTTCCCATTAATTTTGCAGTTGCGACTGCCTGCTCCAGGCGGCACCAGTCAAAAACAAAAAACTCTATGTCGTTTTCTATGGCCCATTCCATCTCCTCATCATCCAGCAAGCCCATGATCATGATCCGGCTTCCGTTTTTGATCACCTTATGTGCATCCAGGGCTTCCTTAGCCGAAAACACCGAAAAGTGCCTGATTCCGCTTTCCTCAGCCATCGGGATGATGTTCTCAACACCATGGCCGTAGGCATTGCCCTTGATCACGGATGAAAAAATGGCATCCTTCCCAATGATCTTTTTTAGATACCGGATGTTGTTTTTATAGGCTTTTTTACTTATTTCAATATAGGATGTATGAAACATTATTATTTGTATTTAACCAGTTGGTCGGTTATATGATAAAACATGTTAATGCCGGTTTCAATGATTTCATCAGGGAAATCATAATCGTGATTATGCAGGCTTGGTTGGTCAGTGCCTGATCCGATGCCAAACAACGCTCCTGGTGTGGCCGAAAGGAAGTGCCCGAAATCTTCTGACCACCTGAAAGCCTCATTGATCATTAGCTTTTTAGCCTTCGATTTACGAATGGCCTCTTCCACCCATTCTGTTACCCCGGAATGATTAATGGTTGCTGGAAACTCTTCAACATAGTTTATTGTGCATTGGATATCCAGCTCTTTTTCTAGCTTCCTGACTAACCTCTCCGATTTCTCTTTTAAAACGAGCATGTCATCATCAAGGTAAGTGCGCAGGGTGGCCATTACAACGGCTTTTCCTGGGGTTGTCCCAAATGCAACTTCCCCTAAACGGGCGTGGATGATGGTCAATAATACAAAGCTTTCAAAATCGCTTCTGTTTTTGGGAAGACTCATCAGGCCACCCATGGTTTGTGTCATCATGTTTACCGGGCTATTTCCCTGTTCGGGATGAGCGGCATGCGATGATCTTCCCTGCATGCGGATGATCATACCTGTTGAGGCCGATGCAAATGATCCCTCTTTGAAAATAATTGCTTTCTTTTCATAACCCGGCAGATTATGCAAGGCAAAAGCGTAATCAGGCTTTATTTTTTTGAATTTTGGATCAGCTATCACTTTGGCAGCGCCCTGACCTGTTTCTTCTTCTGGCTGAAACAGCAGAATGACACGCCCGGCTGAGGGTCTGTGCTTTTTAAGTAATGATGACATCCCTGCCAGGATGGCCATGTGCCCGTCGTGCCCACATTTGTGTGATACTCCCTGATGCTGGCTGCGATGGGCAAATCCATTCACCTCTTCAATGGGCAATGCATCCAGATCAGCACGCAAGAGTACCGATGGACCTGCTTGCCCTGAATCATAAACAGCAGCCAAACCATAGCCACCAAGCCCTTCGATAATGCTATCAGGTTTATTATCAGTCAAAAATGCCTTGATTCGGCGTGAGGTCTGTTCCTCATTACCCGATAACTCAGGATGGGCATGGAGTATTTTTCTTAATTTGATGACTTCTTGCAGATGGCTTTTCTCAATAACAGAAAGCATATGGCATTTTTTTGCCAAAGTTAGAAATTTTTGACATTATCAGGAAGATAGTTATTGCCTATCTGTGATACGCAGGATCAACGATTCAGTGATGTCAAGAGCAGTTGTAATGGTGCTGAGGTTCTTGTAAAGACTTCCATTTTGACCTGCCCAGTGGCTGTGCCCAATGGCTTTCAGCTCATATTCTGTTTGCTCACTGTCAAGGTCAACAATCGCTTCATACACCAATGCAGGCTGGCTGGATGACATATAATGCATATCTCCCGAAAATCTGTCGTTTGTCCAGTATTCGTTCCAGTCCCAGCTTTGGTTTATTTCGAATAACACCTTGAAGTGACGCATTTCTCTTCCAGGTACTTGTGCTGAAACAATAAAATCAGCTTTGGGTGTAGGGCCAGTTACCCCATCAGGCATTGGCGTATCCTGTGTGGGGATGTAGTAGCCATCTTTGGCCTTTACACCGCGCTGGTGACCCCAGTAGGGCAGGGCTGCCGGACGGCGCACCGGACCGGGCATCCAGCGACCCTCTGATGGATCACCATGCCTGAAAACACCCTTGCCAATCGACTCCGCCACAAAAACCGTTTGTACATAATTGCCATCCATATCTTCAATCCAGATGGCCATCAACGGGTTATTGTGTGACCTGCCCTTGGTAAAGATGAATTCAAACCCGGCACCCATCGCCTCATATTGTGCTTGAATGGTATCAGTTGGAATCATTTCCGGCGTGGCCTTGCGAAAAAGACGTGTTTGCGCATCAGACTTATGGCAAATACCCAGGAACAATAGGCCAATAATGAGAAAAGCTAAATGTTTCATGAGAAAAAAATTATGTGTGGATTATGGATTATGAATTATGGATGTTAGATGTTGGATATGTAATGATTGGTTTTATTACAGAATAAATATGATGCCGATACTGGGTAGGATATTGCCAATGTTGTTCTTCAGTTCTTTTAATTCATAACGTTCGATGCCATTGTCATCTGTAAAGATAACAGGATTTCCTGATTCGTCGGTTTCCCTTACCAGTATAGGCGCTTGTCGTGCTTGAAAATTATACACATTTTGGACATCCAGGTATAGCATCAGTGAAAAATTCTGCAGGTAGAATTGTTTGTCGATGCGAACATCCAGGTTGTGAAAAGCGGGAACACGACTGCTGTTGAAGTTTGCAAAATCAAGATATGCCATGCCTTGTGCATCCCAGGCGTCTCTTATTCCGGAAAGTTGCATGTCATAAGGCGTGAAAGGTGCTCCGCCGCTATACCGCCATTTGAAACCAAACTCCCAGTTGCGGGGTAGCTTGCGCAAACCGGTAAGGTTTAATATGTGGCGGTTGTCCCAGGCAGAAGGAATAAAGCTCGCCGATTGCTGGTTGATGCTGGTTCTTAAATCCTTGAATTCGCTTCTGACATAGGTATAAGAAAGGATTACATTCCATTTAAAGAAATCCTGGTTCCTGTAAAACAACTCTGCGCCATAAGCCCGGCCCTCGGAGATGGGCAATACTTCTTCTCCACCCACAACGCCAAAGTCGGCTGAGCGGCTGCCAATCGCTACAGAATCCCTGACAGAAAAAGGATAATTGTTGTAATGTTTGTAAAATCCCTCGAGTGTGAGCCTGTTGTTGACAGATGGCTGAAATTCTAAGCCCCCGACGACGTGGTTGACGGAAATATATGTCAGGCCGTTATCCCGGTTAACCAAATCTCCTTCGTTATTCCTAAAGCCCATCGTGGTATAGGCAGGTAGTTGGTAATACCTGCCCGTGTTAAAGTTCAGGAAAAAGTCATCCCTGAGTTCATAGGAAGCAGAAAACCGGGGTGATAGCTGGTCAAAAACGTTTGACATTTCAGAGGAGTAGTTGTTGGCATCTGTTCGCAGGCCAAAGGATAATGCAAGGCGTTCATTGTAAAATCGGCGACTAACCTGGCCAAACAAGCTCCACTTAAACATATCAAAGGCAGTCTCATATTTTAGGGTTTCGAGGTTATTGTCTCGAAAAACCAGCTGAAAGGTATTGTTGTTATATTTAGCATATTCACCGCCACTCCCAAAATTCAAACGGTAATCGCCGAGCGACAATGAGCGCTCATAACGGATCTTGTTTTCAATTTCATCACTGCTGTAATCCAGAATCCTCGGTAGTGTCTCGTTATTGCCCGGATATTTGAAAGCAACATTTCTCAACATGTTTCGGCTTAGCACCCAGGTTTCAGTTCCATTCTTCCTGAATTGCCGGTAAACACCGCCGAGGGCATAGTTCCACTGGTCATTTTCTGGTAAATAGTCAAGAATATAACGTTGTTCTTCAGTTTCATTGGCATCGAGGTTTAGCCGGTTGTTGTCAATTGCGCCTATTCCAATGAGGCTTAGGGTGGCGTTGTCGCTTACCCTGGTATTTGTTTTAAACTGAAAACCATTATAGGTAGGAAGGAAAGGCAGGCCAACAACCCCAAATAAAAACTGCAGGTATGATCTCCTGGCAGAGACGATAAAGGTTGTATTGTCGGTGATCGGGCCGTCGGCAGTCAGTGCGAGGTCACTGGCACCCAATGTAGCCTGCAGGTTCACACGATCGGTGTTGCCATTGATTTGCCTGAATTCAAATACGGAACTCATGGCATTGCCCCTGTTGGCAGGGAAAGCCCCGGAATACATCTCTACTTCCCGGATGAAGTCGGTATTAAGGATTCCTACAGGACCGCCACTGGCTCCCTGGGTGGCAAAGTGGTTGATGTTTGGTATTTCCACGCCATCTAAAAAGAAGCTGTTTTCTGCTGGTCCGCCACCACGAACGATCACATCATTCCGAAAGGCCGGTGTGGATGCAACGCCCGGAAGGCCCTGTATCACACGGCTGATGTCGCGGTTGCTACCCGGACTGCGCTCAATTTCCTGTATGCCAAGTCGCCGGAGAGAAACAGGACTTTCATCCCTGCGCTCAAACTGGGATACCCTCACCTCAACAGCGTCAAGCTCAACAGTGCGCTCCTGAAGCCCAATGTCGATGTTCGCCGTACGGTTGGGATTTACCATGATCTCGGGACTTAAGCGCATTTCATAACCAACGCTCGATACACGCAATCTCACAAATCCCGGTTCAACACCTGTGAACAGGAAATTCCCGTCAAAATCCGTTGTACTCCCAATGGTCGTACCTTCAATGATAAGATTGACAAAAGGCAAGCCTTCATTGGTTGCTTCATCATAAACACGTCCCCGGATCGTACCCTGCTGTGCCGAAATTATACCCGCATGTAGTAACATGAATAATGTTAAGCTTGCACCAAGGTACCGATGTCTAATGTTAATCAGGCTCATTATCAAAATAGTTTTTTAATTTATGGTTTTAAACAAGCAATTAAGCCATTTAAATTGCATTTAATCTTAAACAACAATACCCTAAATATGTTTGACATATTCGCATTAAAAACTTAATGAAATAAAATAAAAGTTTATTTTTGTGAATTGCAAAAACCAAACTTCCTTTGCCATGAAAAACCCCAACTCATCAAGAACCTTATTAGGCCTGTTGTTTATACTGGCAGGCGCACTTTTTTTGTTGAATCTAATTGATTTCAACCTTCCTTTTAATCTGCCTGGCTTTCTTTTTACCTGGCCAATGATCCTTGTTGTTCTCGGCTTGTTTTTCTTTTTTTCGCGCGAGAACAGAACCACAGGCTTGATACTTTTCACCATTGGAACGGTTTTCTTGCTTAAGTTCGAGCTTAACGTAAGTATGTCTGTAATTTTGCAATATGCTGTTCCAAGCATACTGGTGGTTGCCGGGATAGCTTTGCTGTTTCCGCGCACTTACCGAAAAAAAAAACGGATATTTGACCCGGGTGTAAAAGAAACCGGAAATAACGTTGAAGCAGTTCACATACTCAGCGGGGGTAGCAGGATCATTAAATCTGAAAACTTCCAGGGAGGGGAAGTGGTGTGCATACTGGCCGGAGCTGAAATATATTTTAAAGAAACCATCCTTTCTCAAGGTGTTAACATCCTGAATGTGACTTGTATTTTTGGAGGTTGTGAAATTTTTGTTCCTGACGAATGGACCATCCACACGGACATAACCACAATACTGGCTGGTATTGAAGACAAAAGACATAAAGCATATCCACCTGTTCAGGCTGATCCCGACAAGGTTTTGATCATAAAAGGCACCTTGCTGTTTTCCGGACTGGAAATAAAAAGGATCTAAGCCATTATCTTTATGATTTTTTGCAAACGAAGTAAAGCAATAAATGCTTATCTTTGCCGACTAATTTGGCATAATATGTGCCGTGATTGCACATAAAACGAAATATTTTGATGTCTCTGAAAAAAAATATAGGAAGCATAGCCTCATTCATCCTGTTATTGGTGCTTTTTAGTTCTTGCAGCCAATACCAGCGTTTATTAAAAAGTGATGACTTTGAGCTTAAGTATGCAACGGCTATCGAATATTACTATGAGGGCAACTACGGAAGATCCATTGCCCTGTTTTCCGATGTGATACCTGTTTACAGGGGTACGGCCGAAGCAGAGCAGATAAACTTTTATTTTGCAATGGCTCACTTTAAAATGGGCGATTATACCCTGGCAAGCCACTACTTCAAATCATTTGCCACTGCATTTCCGAGAAGCGAACATGCAGAAGAGTTTCTGTACCTTAGTGCATATTGCCAATACCTTGAATCACCCCGTTATTCGCTTGACCAGACAAACACATTGCAGGCCATACGTGAATTACAGCAGTTCATAAACAGATATCCATACAGTGACAGGGTAGAGGATGCAAATGAACTGATTGACGAATTGCGATTTAAACTGGAAAAAAAACGTTACAGTACTGCAATGATGTACTTGGATATCAGTGACTACCAGGCTGCTGCAACCACTTTTGAAACTTTTATCAGGGATTATCCCGACACACAATTCAGGGAGGAAGCAACTTTTCTGATCATTAAGGCTTATTTTGAGTTTGCAGTCAACAGCATACCACAACGCCAGCAAGAGCGTTTTCAAAAAGCGCTGGAAGCATACCACAATTTTAGCAGAAGATATCCTGACAGTGAATTCATGCGCGAAGCCACCAGGATGCAGAATCATGCAAAGCAATCCATGGCTGCATTGCAGAATTAAAAAAACCATAACAATAGCAACTGAAAAATGGAATACAAAAAAATCAGATCAGAGTCAACAACGGTAACCAGGGACCTTAGGAAATTTGATAAGGATACCGGCAATATTTACCAGTCGGTAGTGATCATTTCGAAGCGCGCCAACCAAATAGGCCAGGAGATGAAGGAAGAGCTTAACTCCAAGCTTGAAGAGTTTAGCAGCTCCACCGACAACCTGGAGGAAGTCTTTGAAAACCGTGAGCAGATTGAAATTGCCAGGCATTATGAGCAATTGCCCAAGCCCAGCCTGCTCTCCATAAATTCTTTTCTGACCAACCAGGTTTACTACAGGGTTCCTGAAACAGAGGTTAAGTGATCCGAAAGGCCTCTAATTTGGCATAAGCCATGCATTTATCATGCTTAAAGGGAAAAAGATCATATTGGGTATCTCCGGCGGCATAGCTGCATACAAAGCAGCTATCCTCATTCGCCTTTTCAAAAAAGCAGGAGCTGAAGTCAAAGTGGTCGTAACATCCAATGCCCTTGAATTCATCACCCGAGTAACCCTTGAATCTTTATCAGAAAATAAAGTTTATGATAAAGTTTTTGGTGAGCAAAACGACTATACCACTGAACATGTAGCCCTTACTGACTGGGGTGATGCATTCGTGGTGGCTCCGGCCACCGCCAATATCATCGGGAAGCTTGCCAGCGGCATTGCTGATGATGCCTTATCCACCTCCTTGCTGGCCTTTAACAAAAAGGTTTTTATTGCCCCTGCCATGAACTGCAAGATGTGGGAGCATTTTGCCGTACAAAAAAATGTGGACCACCTCACTGCCAATGGCATTCACATCATTGAACCAACCGAGGGCTTTCTGGCCTGCGGATATGAAGGGCGTGGAAGGATGGAGGAACCGGAAAGGATATTTAATGCCGTCAAAGAATCTTTTCATTCAAAACAGTCAACCCTTAAAGGAAAGAATGTATTGATAACAGCCGGACCAACCCGCGAAGCCATTGACCCTGTCAGATATATTGGTAACCACTCTTCAGGAAAAATGGGTTATGCACTTGCCGAAGAACTGGCAGACAGGGGCGCCAGGGTGCATCTGGTTTCTGGTCCGGTTAACCTGACTGTTGTGCATAAAAACATAGCACTTACTAAAGTCACCAGTGCCGACGAAATGCTTGAGGCGTGCAAGAAGCATTTTGATGATTGTGATGCTGCAATAATGGCGGCTGCAGTGGCCGATTATCGCCCTGATGCCTTCGCAACGAAAAAAATCAAAAAAGGTGGATCAGCCAAAGACCTGAAATTACATTTGGTTCCAACACCTGACATACTGGCTCATCTTGGCAAGCAGAAAGAAAACCGCGTCCTCGTGGGTTTTGCCCTTGAAACTGACAATGAAACAGACAATGCCATCAAAAAGTTAACATCCAAAAACCTTGATTTCATTGTGCTGAATTCATTGAGCGAACAAGGTGCAGGCTTCGGGCACAACACGAACAAAATCACCATCATAAACAATAAACAGGAAGTTTCGCGTTATCATCTTAAAGACAAAAGGGAAGTAGCAGCAGACATTGCTGACACCCTTGAAAAATATTTGAACCGATGATAAAAAAATCATTCTATTTTATCTTTGCAGCCCTTCTCTTATCCACTTCTGTTAATGCCCAGGAGCTGAACTTCCAGGTATCGATCTCTACACCCGGAATGTCAGAAACAGAAAGGCAAATCATGCAGACCCTTCGTGGTGATCTGAGAGAATTCATCAACCAGACCAACTGGACGAATTACCAGTTTGAAACCCGCGAAAGGATTGAAGCCTCCATTCAAATTACCATTGAGGAACGCATGGGGGGCGACGAATACCGTGCCAATATCCAGGTGCAGTCCAGGAGACCAATTTTCAACACCTCTTACCACAGCCCGCTCTTTAACCACCGCGACCGCGACGTTCAATTCAGGTACCGAGAACATGATCCGCTCGAGTTTTCCGAAAATGCTTTCTTGTCGAACTTAACTTCACTGATTGCATATTATGTATATATTGTCATCGGTTTTGATTTTGACACATTTGCTCCACTGGGAGGAACGCCATACTTTGAAAAAGCGCAGCAAATCGTAAACCAGGCACAGAATGCGCCCGAAGTTGGCTGGAAATCATTTGAAAGCCAGCGAAACCGTTACTGGCTGATTGAAAACATCATGAATACGCGCTACCGTCCAATCAGACAAGCCATGTACACTTATCACCGCCTTGGTTTTGATACCATGACTGAAAATATCGACCTGGGCAGGTCGGAGGTGCTGAGCGCACTCGAAATGCTGCAGCGTGCGCACCGTGAACGTCCAAATACGCTGCTTATGCAGGTTGTCACAACAGCAAAAAGCGATGAACTTGTAAACCTGTTTTCCGGGGCACCGGCCATGGAGCAAAACAGGGCCATTGAGCTTCTTTCCGAAATAGATCCTTCAAATAGCTCGAAGTACCGCCGTATAGCAGACAGCAATTGATGAACTGAAAGTTTTTTTATCTTTGCAGCTCATATCTTTAATCATTGTCTGATGCTAACACATCTGTTGATCGAAAATTATGCGCTGATTGAAAAGCTTGACATCGATATCTCCGATGGCCTTACTGTGATTACCGGTGAAACCGGTGCCGGCAAATCCATCCTGCTTGGAGCACTATCGCTGATTCTCGGAGAACGTGCCGATACGCGTGTGCTGCGCGACAAGAACCGAAAATGCATCATTGAAGGCAGTTTTTCCATTAATGATGATCTCCTGAAAAATCTTTTTCTAACCCACGATCTCGACTTTGAGGAAAATTCAATTTTCAGAAGAGAAATAACACCCGGGGGCAAATCGCGTGCTTTTATCAACGATACACCCGTCAACCTTAATGTAATGAAGGCAATCAGCGGAAAACTGATAGATATTCACTCGCAGCACGAAAGCCTGTTATTGGGAACATCTGAATTTCAGTTTGATGTGATTGATAGCTATGCAGGTATTCTCAAAGAGGTGGCTGCATACAAAGCATTATACCTGGACTACCAGCTCTTTCAAAAAAAACTTTATGAAATGGAAGCAGCAGAACGTGCTGCAAGAGCTGATCTCGATTACTATAAATTCCAGTTTGAGGAATTGGAACAAGCGCAACTCAATCCTGATGAATACAATGAGATGGAGGAGGAGATCGGCATACAAAAACACGCCGAAGACATTCTCTTCAAACTCGACAAGGGAATATACCTGCTTCGCGATGCAGATGTGAATTCGCTTGATACACTTAATGAGGTCTTGTCGCTGGTGAAATCACTGACGGAATTTGGAGCAAAGTATAAAGAACTGGCCGACCGCATTGAATCCGTCCTCATCGAAACAAAAGATATAGCCGCTGAATCCGAAAGCCTTAAAGATGGGATCGTGCACGACCCGCAACAAACAGCCCAGCTTGAAGTAAGGCTTGACCTTATCAACAAACTGATGCAGAAGCACAGTGCCGGCGACATCCATAAGCTTATGGCAATAAAGGAAGAATATTTACAAAAAATTGAACAAAGCACATCGCTGGAAAAAAACATTTCTGAACTTCGGGAAAAAGTCAAAAAGCAACAGATCTTACTTGATTCAAAGGCATCAGGAATCTCCAAAAGCAGGGCTAAGGTCATACCAGGAATTGAACTGGAGGTGCTGGAGATGCTAAAAGGCCTTGCCATGCCCAACGCACGTTTCCGGATCAGGCAGGAGAAGCTGGATGCATTGAATCATCGTGGAGCTGATAACCTGACTTTTCTTTTCAGCGCAAACCCGGGAAGTGAACTGCAGGAGGTGTCAAAAGTAGCCAGTGGCGGTGAGATGTCACGATTTATGCTCAGCATCAAAAACATCATATCGTCCAGGAATCTGCTGCCAACGATTATCTTCGATGAAATAGACACTGGCATCTCCGGCGAAACCAGCACCCGGGTGGCAATGATACTCGAAGCAATGGCAAAAAAAATGCAGGTGCTAACCATCACGCATTTGCCACAGATCGCTTCAAAAGGCCATTCGCATCTGCTGGTATTTAAGGCTATAGCCAAGAATAAAACCAATACCCACATCAAAAAACTTGCTGGAGAAGAAAGAATTGTGGAGGTTGCCAAAATGCTGGGAGGAGAAAAACCCACAAAAATTATGCTTGAAACCGCAAAAGAGCTTATCTTTAACCTTCGAAATAAATAATCTAAATCCTTACATACTATGATACAAAATCTACTCAATGGAAAAAAAGGGATCATTTTTGGAGCACTTGATGAACACTCGATAGCCTGGCAAGTTGCCCTCAAGGCACACGAACAAGGTGCATCATTTGTGCTTACGAATGCCCCCATTGCCTTAAGGAAGGGAGACATCTTTCGCCTGGGCGAACAAACAGGAAGCGAAGTGATTTCTGCCGACATTACGCAGGTCGATGAAATAGAGAACCTGATTACCGAGAGTCGCAACATTCTTGGAGGAAATCTCGATTTTATCCTGCATTCAGTCGGTATGTCACCCAATGTGCGCAAAGGACTGCATTACACTGACCTCGATTACAACTACCTGAACAAAACCCTGGATGTTTCGGCCATTTCACTTCACAAAGTGTTGCAGACAGCCTATAAGATGGATGCCATCAACGAATGGGGTTCAGTAGTGGCATTGAGCTACATTGCAGCCCAACGCACATATTCAACCTACAGCGACATGGCGCAAGCCAAAGCCATGCTCGAATCCATCGTACGCAGCTTTGGCTATCATTATGGCAAGAAACGCAAAGTCAGGATCAACAGCATCTCACAATCACCCACGATAACCACTGCCGGAACCGGCGTTGGAGGGTTTAAAAGCTTCTATGCCTACGCCCAGTGTATGTCACCACTCGGCAATGCTTCTTCTGAAGATTGTGCCAACTTTTGTGTAATGATGTTTTCAGACCTGACAAAAAAAGTGACCATGCAAAACTTGTTCCATGATGGTGGCTATTCTACAATGGGTATCAGCGAAACACTCATACAGAGTTGTTTCACTTGCCAGGGTGAGTGCTTTGACGATATTGCGGAAAGAGAACGCGTCATGGGCAAAAAGTAAGCAATCAAAGCATCTTCAGTATCCAATTATTGCTATATTTGTACCCGTTTTAAAAACATGTTAAATACTTCAACATAAAACATTTCTTTTATGAATATTTTAGTTTGCATAAGCAATGTTCCTGATACCACCACCAAGGTGAAGTTTGCCGACGACAACAAGAAGCTTGACATTGCCGGCATTCAATGGGTCATCAATCCATGGGATGAGTTGTCGCTTACCCGTGCCCTTGAACTTAAGGATGTTGCTTCCAGCGAAGTCGCCAAAGTATCTGTTGCCCATGTCGGCCCGGCAACCTCAGAACCTACGATCCGCAAAGCGCTTGCCATTGGTGCCGATGATGCTTACCGTGTAAACACCGAAGCCACAGATGCCATGCAGGTAGCTGCCGAGCTTGCCGAAGTAGTTAAATCCGGTTCATTTGATATCATACTTTGTGGCATTGAATCAAGCGATTACAATGGTGCAAACGTGGGTGGCATGCTGGCCGAGTTTCTGGATTATACTTCAGTATCAGGCATCTCCGCTTTGAATGTTTCTGGTGGTGAAATCAATGTTACCCGTGAGATAGACGGAGGCAAGGAGCAGCTGGTTGTAAAAGCTCCTTTTGTGGGCATCGTTCAAAAGGGAATTGCCAAAGAACCACGGATTGCAGCGATGCGCGGCATCATGCTGGCCAGGAAAAAGCCCATCCAGGTCTCCGAACCCAAACAGGCTGAATCTGCAACCGCCCTGCTAGGCTTTGAAGCACCCCCACCAAGAGCAGCATGCAAATTCATCGATGCTGATAACCCAAAACAATTGATCAGCCTGCTGCAAAACGAAGCCAAGGTGATCTGAGATATTTTAGTCGAACCATTTTAACATCAAAAATATATGTCAATAATTGTTTACACAGAAAACTGGGACGGAAAATTCAAAAAACTGTCGTTTGAGCTGTCCTCCTACGCAGCAAAGCTCGCCGAAATGCTTAATGAAGAAACAATTGCCATTTCCATAGGCAGGGTAGAGGCGGAGGAGCTGAAAAAGCTTGCAAGCTATGGCATAAAAAAAATCATCACGGTGACTGATGACAGGCTCCAGACTTTTGACAGCCGCACCTACACCAAGGTGATCTCGGATATTTGTGCCAAAGAATCGGCACAGGTTATCATAATGGCCAATAACAACAGTGGTAAATCGTTGGCGCCGAGACTATCTGTCAGACTGAAAGCAGCAATTTGCTCAGCTGCCCACGAGCTGCCTGAAAGCATTTCACCCTTTGTGATCAGGAAACGTGTATTTTCAGGAGGCGCCCTTGCCCGTACTGAATTGAAAACGGACATAAAGCTGATCACCCTGACCCAAAACTCCTTCGACCTTTGCGAGTCGCCCGTGGATGTTGTCATAGAAGCTTTCACTCCTGAACCCGAAGGTGCAAGCCCTGCCATCACGATCAAAGAGCAGGAAAAACAAACCGGGAAGGTACTGCTTGCAGATGCTGAAATAGTGATTTCAGGCGGCCGTGGAATGAAGACGCCTGACAACTGGGGTCCGCTGGAAGAACTTGCCGAACTGCTGGATGGTGCCACTGCCTGCTCACGCCCCGTTTCCGACGAAGGCTGGCGTCCGCACGAAGAGCATACCGGACAAACCGGGAAGATCATTGCCCCCAATGTATATTTTGCCATTGGAATATCTGGTGCCACACAGCACCTCGCGGGCATCAGCTCCTCAAAATATATCGTTGCCATCAATAACGACAAGGATGCGCCGATCTTTGAAGCGGCTCAGTACGGCATTGTTGGTGATGCAGCCAAAATACTGCCCCAGCTGGTAGAAGCCGTTAAAGAATCCAAAGCTTCATAAAAATGATCGCAAATTTTATCTTCAGCCTGCTTCTCATTGCCGCTGCGTGGTTGTTTACAAAGAACATTCAGCGCATCGCCGGCAACATTAAACTCGGCAAACCTGTCCAAATTGACGACAATAAAGGCCAGCGATGGAAAAACATGTTTCGCGTTGCCATCGGACAGTCGAAAATGACCACACGGCCCATCTCTGCCATCATGCACCTTTTTGTATATGTTGGTTTTATTGTGATCAACATTGAAATGATAGAGATCCTGGTAGATGGCATTTTGGGCACCCACCGCATTCTCGCATTTCTGGGTAGCATTTATCCCATCCTGATTTCTGTTTTTGAAATCTTTGCTGTTCTGGTGATTCTGGCCTGTGTGGTTTTTCTTGTTCGCAGAAATGTCATCAGGCTTCGCCGCTTCTGGAACCGGGAAATGACCAGCTGGCCAAGGTCAGATGCAAACATCATCCTGATAACAGAGATCCTTCTGATGACCTCGATATTGGTGATGAATGCCGCCGATGGCTTGCTTCAGAGCCGTGGCAATGAATACTATGCAGCCATGGGCTCGTTTTTGATCAGCGATCTGATGCAACCCCTGTTTGCAGGGATGAGTGATGGGGGGCTCATAATCCTTGAACGTGCCGGATGGTGGTTTCATATCATCGGCGTATTGATCTTTCTGAACTATATTCCATACTCTAAGCACTTCCATGTCTTTCTGTCGTTTCCAAATGTTTATTATTCAAAGCTGGGGCCGCTGGGCAAGATGCCGAACATGCCGGCCATTACCAATGAGGTAAAAATGATGCTGGACCCGGATGCTGCACTGCAACCGGAGGCCTCCGGTTCTGAGGAAGAAATTGGCCAGTTTGGTGCAAAGGATGCTACTGACCTCAACTGGAAACAGTTAATGGATGCCTATACTTGTACCGAGTGCGGCCGCTGCACCTCAGCCTGTCCAGCCAACATCACAGGTAAAAAGCTTTCACCCAGGAAGATCGTCATGGATGTACGAGACAGGATAGAGGAAGTAGGAAAGTACATAAGGAAGCACGGTAAGGATGCAGAAGACGGACAAACATTGTTTGACCGCATAAAGGATGAAGAGCTTTGGGCTTGCACTACCTGCAACGCCTGTGTACAGGAATGCCCTGTTAACATCGACCCTCTTGCCATCATATTGGAACTCAGGCGCTACCTGGTCATGGAAAAAGCTTCCGCCCCAGGCGAGATCAATGCAACCTTCTCAAACATAGAAAATAATGGCGCGCCCTGGCAGTTTTCTAACGAAGATCGCCTGCAATGGGCAGGATAATAATATCAATACATGTCAACAAAAGAAAAAATTAGTGTTCCCGTAATGGCAGAACTTGCCGCCAGGGGAGAAAAGCCCGAATACCTTTTCTGGGTCGGTTGTGCAGGGGCTTTCGACGACAGGTATAAAAAAGTGACAAAGGCCTTTGCCAGCATACTGAACCACCTCGGAACCAGTTATGCCGTGCTCGGAACTGAAGAAACCTGTACGGGTGATCCTGCACGACGCGCCGGAAACGAAATGCTGTTCCAGATGCAGGCCCTGCAGCTGATTGAGCTTTTCGAAGCGTATGAAATCAAAAAAATCATCACCATCTGCCCGCACTGCTACAATGTGTTCAAAAATGAATACCCTGAGCTTGGTGGCAGTTATGAAGTGATCAGCTATGTGGATTTCCTGCAATCGTCAATTGAAAGCGGTAGCTTGAAGCCCCACACGGGGCAGTTCTCCGGGGCCAGGATCACTTATCACGATCCGTGCTACCTTGGAAGAGCCAACGAAATATACGAGTCGCCACGCAAGGTCATCAAGGCTCTGAATGGACAACTCATTGAAATGGAGAGGAACAAACACCTGGCGCTGTGCTGCGGAGCAGGTGGCGGGCAAATGTTTAAAGAAGCCGAAAAAGGCGACAAGGAGGTTTTTATTGAACGCACGGAAGAGGCCATTAAGACCAACCCGGAAGTCATCGCCACAGCCTGCCCCTTCTGCATGACAATGATGACCGATGGCATCAAATACAAAAACAGAGAGAACGATATAAAGAATTACGACATTGCTGAACTTATTGCCCTTTCCCTGGGCTGAAATTCTGTAATGACAGGGCTTGGCCTGTCAGGGATAAGCCCCGTCAAAACCTGATTCTGTGAACAATAATATAAACACCTGTCAACAATATTTTAAACAGTAAAAAATGGAGAAAAAGAGATATTTAAAAAGTGGTGAGTTTCTGGTAGAAGAGATAGACGCTCAAAATGTATTTGTACCGGAGGAGTATGATGAAGAACAGCAAATGATTGCGCAGACTTGTCAAGACTTTCTTGAAACGGAGGTGCATCCTAGGCTGGACGACCTGGACAAAGGTGACCGGGAATTGATGAAGGAGATCCTTAAGAAATCGGGTGAGCTTGGTTTGATGGGCATCTCGATCCCGGAAGAATACGGTGGTTTTGGGCAATCATTTGTTACCCAGATGCTGGCTGCCGAAACCATTGGTGCCGGGTATTCCTTTTCAGTTGCATTTATGGCGCATTGCGGGATAGGTACTTTGCCCATTATGTATTATGGCACTGAAGAACAACGGCAGAAATATGTCACAAAGCTGGCCACCGGTGAACTGCTCGGTGCATATTGCCTTACTGAGCCCGGGGCAGGCAGCGACGCCAACTCCGGAAAATCATCTGCCACACTGTCGGAAGACGGCAAGCACTACATCCTCAATGGACAGAAAATGTGGATCACGAACGCCGGATTCTGTGACACGCAGGTGGTATTTGCCAAGATTGACAACGACCGTATCCTCAGTGCTTTCATCGTTGATTCAGACATGCCGGGCGTAGTAATCGGACCCGACGAGCATAAAATGGGCATCAAAGGCTCATCTACGGCACAGATCTATTACAATGATGTAAAAGTACCCATCGAAAACTTGCTTGGCCAGAGGGGAGAGGGCTTCAGAATCGCGCTAAGCATATTGCACATGGGCAGGATGAAGCTGGGTGCCAATGTAATTGGCGCAGCAAAGATGGCCATCACCGACTCAGTAAGATACGCGAACGAGCGCAAGCAGTTTTGTGTGCATATCGCCACATTTGGCGCAATACAGCACAAACTGGCAGAGATGGTAATTCGCACATTCGCCCATGAATCAGCGATTTACAGGGTTAGCAAGGATATTGATGATCTGATGGAGAGATTCAAGGGCACAGAAGGATGCGACATCGGTCGCGGTGCCATTGATGCCATCAGCCATTATGCTGTAGAAGATGCCATTTTGAAAGTGTATGGCTCTGAAATGCTCGATTATGTTGCTGATGAGGCCGTTCAAATTCATGGCGGAATGGGTTATTCTGCAGAAATGAATGTGGAAAGGGGATACAGGGATTCGCGCATCAATCGCATCTTCGAAGGCACGAACGAAATAAACCGCCTGCTGGTAGTCGATACCGCCATGAAACGCTCGATGAAAGGAGATTATGACCTCTTTGGAAAAGCCAGGGAACTCTTCGGCCAACTCGAATCACTTGGTGATGACAGTCGCGATGGCGAAACATACTTCCAGGAAAAAACCAGGGTCATTAAAAACATCAAAAAGGTAATCTTGCTGGCCATGCATGTTGCTTCCGATACTTTTGGAAGGAAGCTGGTACGTGAACAGGAAGTGATGAACAACATTGCCGACATGATCTCTGAATTATACATTGCTGAATCACTGGCTTTGAGGGTTGAGAAAATTGAACCGCTTAAGGGCGAAGAAGCAGCTGTGTATAAAGACATGCTGGATGTATTTGTATTTGATACGGTAAACAAAGCCAGGAAGTGGGCAATGGATGCAATTTACTCCAGTGTTCCCGCGGATGAAGCGGCTCGCATCATAGCCGCCGTGAACACGCTGACTAACGTCAAGGGCCTGAATGTGAAAGAAGCCCGCAGGCGCATCGCAGCAAAAATCATCGCGGATAACAAATACAGGTTTTAGAAACGATCCCTTCCCCAAAAAAAAATCCGGATATCATTAAGATGTCCGGATTTTTTTTGAATAGTCTAATGATTGCGTTATCCCTTTGAGGATGCCTTCGAGGGCTTCTTCTTTTCCACGGCTTTAATGACTTGTATGAAAATTTCACCCTCATCTTTTTTATAATCAACTTCTATTGTATCACCTTCAGAGATCTTGCTGCGAATGATCTCTTCAGCAAGCGGGTCCTCAAGATATTTCTGAATGGCACGCTTGAGCGGACGCGCTCCAAAGCTTGGGTCCCAGCCTTTTTCCGCAATGAATTCCTTGGCAGCATCGGTCAGTTTGATATGATAGCCCAGATCATCAATGCGTTTGAATAGTTTCTTGAGTTCAATGTCAATGATTTTGAAGATGTGCTCTTTCTGGAGCGAATCAAAAATCACCACATCATCGACCCTGTTCAGGAATTCAGGAGCAAAGGTCTTTTTCAGTGCATTTTCAATGACACTTTGTGTATATTCTTTCGAAGCTGCCTGCCGTGCGGGTGTGTTAAATCCAACGCCCATACCAAAATCCTTGAGCTGGCGGGAGCCAATGTTGGAAGTCATGATGATGATGGTGTTCTTGAAGTCTACACGACGACCGAGACTATCAGTAAGCTGCCCGTCATCAAGCATTTGCAGCAGCAAATGGAATACATCCGGATGCGCTTTTTCAATCTCGTCTAGCAGCAGCACTGAGTATGGCTTTCGACGCACTTTTTCTGTAAGCTGGCCACCCTCTTCATAACCCACATAGCCGGGAGGAGCACCCACCAGGCGGCTGACTGCAAATTTCTCCATGTACTCGCTCATATCGATTCGGATGATCGCATCATCTGAATCGAAGAGGTGATGCGATAATACCTTGGCGAGGTGCGTTTTACCAACACCAGTGGGCCCAAGGAAAATAAATGACCCTATCGGTTTGGAGGGATCTTTCAGTCCGGCCCTGTTGCGTCTGATGCTTTTAACGATCTTCATGATGGCATCATTCTGGCCAATCACGCTTTTTTCCAGGTCGTGTTCCATGCTGATGAGCCGTTCACTTTCATTCAGTGCAATTCTTTGCACAGGCACACCCGTCATCATCGAAACGACCTCAGACACATTTTGGTCGCTGACAATTTCACGATGTAGCTGGGATTCTTGTTCCCAAAGTTTTTTCTCTGTCTCAAGCTGGTCAATCAACTCACGTTCCCTGTCACGGAACTTTGCAGCCTGTTCATATTTCTGGCTTTTGATGGCTTTGGTTTTTTCATCGCGCACCCGTTCTATTTCACCTTCAATGTTGATGATGGCTTCGGGCACACGAATGTTTGTAATATGTACCCTGGAGCCCGCTTCGTCAAGGGCGTCAATTGCCTTATCGGGCAAATACCTGTCGCTGACATAACGGTCAGTGAGGTAAACACAGGCTTTGATGGCTTCATCTGAATACCTGACCAGGTGATGATCCTCGTATTTGGATTTGATGTTGTTGAGAATCTCTATTGTTTCTTCTGAAGATGTTGGATCAATGATGATTTTCTGGAAGCGGCGCTCCAGGGCACCATCTTTTTCAATGTGCTGCCGGTATTCATCCATTGTGGTGGCTCCAATGCATTGAATCTCACCGCGTGCAAGCGCAGGCTTAAACATATTGGAGGCATCCAGCGAGCCTGATGCGCCTCCGGCACCTACGATGGTATGCAACTCGTCAATGAATAGAATAACATTGGGATTCTTTTCCAGCTCATTGAGCAATGCTTTCATCCGTTCTTCAAACTGGCCGCGGTATTTCGTGCCGGCCACCAGCGAGGCAAGGTCAAGCGTCACAATGCGCTTATTGAACAGCGCCCGCGACACTTTACGCTGAACAATGCGCAAGGCAAGGCCCTCAGCGATGGCAGATTTCCCAACTCCGGGTTCGCCAATAAGCACGGGATTGTTCTTTTTGCGACGCGACAATATCTGGGCAATGCGCTCCAGCTCACGTTCCCTGCCAACGACAGGGTCAAGCCTGTTCTCCTCCGCAGCACGCGTGAGGTCACGGCCAAAGTTATCCAACACCGGCGTGGTTGACTTGTCAGCAGCTTTCTTCATTGATGAGCCCCCGAAACCCCCGCCGGCCGTCTTATCATCTTCCTCACTTGGCGTAAGCTCATTGCGGGTTCTGGCAGATGAAGGTTCATCCGATAATCCCCGATGTATGTTTTGAACTTGTTGCTTGATCAGGTTGTAATCAACGCCTTGCTGATGCAATAGACGCGTTGCAAGGTTTTCCTGGTCTTTTAGAATAGACAAAAGCAGGTGTTCCGCTCCAATAAGCTCGCTGTTAAAAAGCTTCGCTTCAAGGTAAGTGATCTTAAGCACTCGCTCAGCTTGCTTTACAAGCGGTATGTTTTCAATATTCCTGTTGGCTGGCATTCCTCCCTTGATCGTCTTTTCAATGCTGCTTTTCATTTGCCTGAGATCCAATCCAAGCTGCGTCAGTATCTGAACAGCCAGGTTCTCACCCTCCCGGATCAATCCCAGCAGAAAATGTTCAATACCAATATAATTGTTGCCATTTCGTAAAGCTTCCTCACGACTATAGGTGATGACATCCTTTACAACCGGCGAAAATTTTGCTTCCATAGTATAGTCTAAAATATTTAAAGTACAATATTACTCAAAATGAAATAACCGTCAACAAACACTTAACAATTATTAACGGCAAATGTTAGAAGTTAATATAAAAACCTTTGATTTTTCTGGTCTTTTGTAAGGAAAAAAAGCGTATTTTCGTATGTTAAATTTTTATTGATTTTTTTACCATAAACATTGATTTTCAGAATGTCAGAAGAACGAATATTAAAAGTAGATATAGAAGAACAGATGAAGTCGGCATACATTGATTATGCCATGTCTGTAATTGTTTCAAGGGCTCTGCCCGATGTGCGTGATGGTTTAAAACCTGTTCACCGAAGGGTGCTGTTTGGAATGCACGATTTAGGTGTTTACAGTAACCGTCCCTACAAAAAGTCTGCCAGAATTGTTGGGGAAGTATTGGGTAAGTATCATCCCCACGGCGATACCTCTGTATATGATGCAATGGTTCGTATGGCACAGGAATGGTCGTTGCGTTATCCGTTGGTTGACGGACAGGGTAATTATGGCAGCATTGATGGTGACAGTCCGGCAGCTATGCGTTATACCGAAGCCCGAATGCAGAAGATCTCTGAAGAGATGCTTGCTGACATAGAAAAGGAGACCGTTGACTTTCAGCTTAATTTTGATGATACCCTGCAGGAGCCTAAGGTTTTGCCTGCAAAAATCCCAAACCTCCTGGTGAATGGATCCTCAGGAATTGCAGTTGGTATGGCCACAAATATGCCACCACACAACCTGAGTGAAGTTATTGACGGAGTTGTTGCCTATATCGACAATAACGACATTGAGATCGATGAGCTGATGCAGTATATCAAAGCACCCGACTTTCCTACCGGTGGTTTGATATATGGTTATGAAGGCGTGAAAGACGCCTATCATACAGGCAGGGGGCGCATTGTGATGAGGGGAGAGGCCGGCATGGAA
Organism: Bacteroidales bacterium; assembly: GCA_007120085.1. Classification (GTDB taxonomy): domain Bacteria; phylum Bacteroidota; class Bacteroidia; order Bacteroidales; family UBA7960; genus PUPG01. Next base: position 24,389 of record SKOK01000030.1, read on the forward strand.
ATTCTTGATAATGGTAAAGAAGCCATTGTGGCAACCTCCATTCCATACCAGGTAAATAAAGCCGATATGATCAAAAGAACAGCTGATCTGGTAAATGATAAAAAAATTGAAGGCATCACCGATATTCGTGATGAGTCTGACCGCAAAGGAATGCGTATCGTTTATGAGCTCCGCAAAGATGCGGTACCGAATGTGGTACTGAATCAGCTGTATCAGCATACCGCCCTGCAGTCATCCTTTAATGTGAATAACATTGCCTTGGTGAATGGCAGACCAATGCTGCTGAACCTGAAAGACCTCATCAGGCACTATGTTGACCATCGCCACGATGTGGTAACCAGGCGAACCCAATATGACTTGCGTGAAGCAGAAAAACGCGCACACATCCTTGAAGGACTGCTCATTGCCCTTGACAACATCGATGCAGTGATCGCCCTGATCCGTGCATCGCAAACCCCGGATGAAGCCAAAGCCGGACTGGTTGAGAAATTCGGACTTACCGAAATCCAGGCCAAAGCCATCCTCGAAATGCGCCTGCAAAGGCTTACAGGCCTTGAAAGAGATAAGATACAGAATGAGTATAACGAACTGCTTAAAAAGATTGAATATTTAAAGTCGGTATTGGCTGATATTACACTGAGAATGAGCATTATAAAGGAGGAAATGCTCGAAATGAAAGATAAATACGGTGACAAAACACGCTCAGAGATCGAATATACGGCCAATGATTTCCGTATTGAAGATACCATTCCTACCGAAGAAGTGGTAATCACCATTTCGCATTTGGGATACATCAAGCGAACACTCTTAACCGAATACAGAACCCAGAGCAGGGGAGGGCGGGGGAGCAAAGGCTCCGTAACCAGAAACGACGATTTTGTAGAGCATCTTTTTGTGGCAACCAATCATAATTACTTGCTGTTTTTTACAGAACAAGGCAAATGTTACTGGATGCGCGTTTTTGAAATACCCGAAGGAACAAAGACGTCAAAGGGCCGCGCGGTTCAAAACCTAATTAACATCCCTTCAGGAGATAAAATTAAAGCATTTGTGAATGTCAGAGACCTCACTGACCAGGAGTACATAAATGAAAACTTCATCGTTATGTGCACCAAAAAAGGAGTGATCAAAAAGACTAAACTCTCTGAATACAGCCGGCCACGCGTAAATGGTATTATCGCTATCAACGTGCGCGAAGGCGACGAGCTGCTTGAAGCATCTTTGACAAATGGCGAGAATGAAATTTTGATCGGATTGCGAAGCGGAAAAGCCATCAGGTTTGCTGAAAACATTGTCAGACCGATTGGTCGTAACGCCTCTGGAGTCAAGGGAATTACCCTGGCAGGGCCAGATGACGAAGTTATTGGCATGGTTTGTGTTGAAGATCCCATGAGCAGCATATTGGTGGTTAGTGAAAATGGTTATGGAAAACGTTCAGTACTGGATGCTTACCGCATAACAAACAGGGGAGGAAAGGGAGTCATTACCCTGAACATCACAGATAAAACCGGACCATTAATCGCAATGGTCGATGTTCAGGACAATGACCACCTGATGATCATTAACAAATCTGGCATAACAATCAGGGTGCCTGTGGTCGAATTAAGGGAAATGGGACGTGCCACCCAAGGGGTGAGATTGATTTCCTTAAAAAATGATGACAAAATTGCTGCTGTTACCAAAGTTTTGGACAGAACGCTGAATGGCAACAATGGAGAGACATCCGAAACCGAAAACAATGAAAGCCCTGATTCGCCTGAAAATAATGAAAACACTGAGCCTGGCGCAAATGGATAAAAAAAATGACTTTTTTTAAGATATTCCTTAAGGCATATTGTCTGCTATCAAATAATTCATATTTTTGTCAACAAAACAAACACGAATATTTCACTTAATTTTAACCAAAAATTTTAACCTATGAAACGCATAGTATTTGTTTTATTATTCACAATGATATCCACTGCAGTTGTTCATGCGCAGGGAAGGGAGCTGCGGCGTGCCGACAGGCAACTGAACCGGGGTAATCTTGCAGAAGCCATGGAAAATCTTCAAGAAGCCAAGCAGCATGAGTCGGTTTTTGAAGATCCGGAGTTCTGGATGATCAAGGCCAGATTGCATCTTGAAATTGCCGCAACTGAGGAAGAAGAATACAAACAACTGGCAGAAAATCCTGTTATTGTGGCAGATGAGGCCATGCAAAAAGTGATTGAGCTCGACAAGGATAATGACTATATTCTGCAAATACAACCCATCATGTTGTATTTGTCAGAGCTTACATTTAACCTCGGAGCCATGGCATACGAAAGAGAAGCCTGGAACGAGTCAAGTGACCATTTTCTCAGGGCTTATGAAATAGGACTGACTTTTGATGCAATTGATACAACAACTTATTATTATGCAGGTCTAACTGCTGAAATAGGACGCAACTTTCCGCGGGCATACAAAATATATTCAGATCTCGAAGAGATGAACTATGATGAACCCATCCTGTATTCGTCTTTGTCGAATGTTGCCATGGCGCTGGGTGATACCGCAAAAAGTGCTGAATTTGCACTCAGAGGTCGTGAACTTTATCCAGAAAACCTTGACCTTATATTCGCCGAAGCAAATATTCATATTTTCACCGGTGATATAGACAGGGCAAGGGATGTACTAAACCTTGCAATAGACAAAGATCCCGAAAACCCAAACCTTTATTTCGCTTTTGGGGCCAACTATGACAAAATGGCCCAGGATACCACTTATACCGAAGAAGAAAGAGAATTTGCCTTCCAGGAAGCCACAAAAGCTTACTCCAAGGCAATAGAACTTAACCCTGATTATTTTGATGCCGTTTACAACCTTGGCGTTTTATATTTTAACAGGGGAATCAAATTTTATGAAGAGGCAGACGAAAGGCTGAGAGAAACCCACAACTTTGCGCAATACGAGAAAGATGAACAACAGTTCAGGGAGATCTGGCTACAGGCACAACCTTATCTTGAACGTGCAAAAGAGATGATTGATGAAAGCGATCCCAATTTCCAGGTTGTAATCTTATCGCTGGTGGAGCTATATGCCAGAACAAATCAGCCTGAGAAGATGGAGGAAATCCAGGATTCGTACAGGAAATATTTTGGTGAACCCGAAGAGTAAATCAAATACTGTTTTACACTTCATAACCTGAAAAAGGGGAGCCCGGTAAAGCTCCCCTTTTTACAATATTTGCTATTTAACATAATATTAATTATATGACATATGATACAGTCACTAAATGCCACTGTGTGGTCGCGCAGATTCTGACAATCTGCTAATCCCTTGTTTCGCTGTAGGAAATGATAACCCCGCCGCCCCTGATTGATTCGGCTTTCTGGACCGGGTTGCCGGTATATCTGATAATGCCACCACTTGAAGACTGTGCAGTAAGCTGGCCAGTTACAAATACATTGCTTTGGCTGCCACTTTTGCTGGTGACAAAACAATTCACGGATTTTAGGTTTTTTGCATCAAGTGTTGAACCAGTTGTGCCATTAGCAATGAGCATATCAACCGTGCCGTTTAGTATGGCTGTTGAACCGGTTTTTACGTCGATATCAATTTTTTCATAAAATAAACTCAATTTACCTTCAGCCCCTGAGCGCAGTTCAAGTGACAGCTCCTTGCCATGAATTGCTTCTTCGGCATATATTTTTGAACCTGCAGCAGCATCAATGGTTTCAAGTTCGCTGAGTTCAATGATAATCCTGGGGCTTTCATTTCCCCTGAATCTCTTATCAGCACTAATTATCAGGTTATCACGGTTGATATCAGTGCGTATGTGCTCCAACAGGTTATCATCTGCATAAACAGTGATTGAATGATGATTGCCCTGGCTAATATGGACACTGAAGTTACCACTCACTTCAATACCGCTAAAAGAATCTGTGTCACGCGACTCACTGATTATGATACCACTACCCTCAATGGCATCTTTTGATAGTTCAATGCGAATAGTGAGCATAATCGCAAATATGGCGAGAACTACAACACCAAAAGCGATGAGTAAAATTTTATTTGCTATTTTCATTGTTGTCATTTTTATTTTTTGAACAAATGATGTATTATTTTTAAACAGTGTGACGATTATATACAGGTATTCAGGCTGTTTTCTTTTTGTATATATCATAATGCCTTTCCAGGTCGTGCGTACCCATCTTCAGCATATCCATGGTTTGAAAAACTTTTGGCAATTCTTCATGCACAAAGGACTCTTTTTTAAATGCCATTGTTTTCTGGAATCCATCGTCGCTGACAAAATATCCAATTCCCCTTTTGTTAAAGATAATGCCTTTATCTTGCAAAAAGTTATAGGTTCTGAATACCGTATTTGGGTTGACTTCCAGTTGTACGGCGGTGTCGCGGATCGACGGGATCTTCTCCCCTTCTGCCCATTGCTTTTTCAGGATGCGTTCGCAAAAATAATCAGCTATTTGCAGATAAATTGCTTGCTTATCAGTGAAGTCCATATTACACCTGCCTTTCTTTTAAAGTAAACCAGCTGACTACCAGGAAGAAAGGTACGCTGAGATAATAATAAAGTACACGGGCTACATTGGGTATCCTTTCAAGAAATAAAGATTCCAGCTGCACAGTCATGCTATCCCCTTCTATTGTAACACCACCTCCTTCAGAAAGTGATGACAAGAACAGATATCCAAAAGTACTTATGAGGGCCATCACCACCATTGAAAAGACAAAGATCGCGAGCACGGTTTTTAGGAAATTGTTTTTCCTGAAATACACTGCTCCAAGAAGAAATATTGACTGCGTGATTAGGTAAGACCTGAAAACTGAAAAACCGCCATTAAAAAATACTTGCTGGAAGGGTTCAAAATTCAGTGTCAGATTCATTAACAGATTCGCGATCAAAATGATAAGCGTGATCAGCAACATCGACAGTGCAGGAAACACAATGGCTGTAAGCAACCATGCAGAGAACAAGCGCTCTGTGGTTGATACAGGTACGGTAAGGTAATGGGTCGCCTTGCGGGTGTCGTGCAGTTCGCTAAATATGTTGCTGGTAAAAATATACCCGCCAATGAACATTATGGTAATGTATGTGGGGGCAAGATTGGACAGGTTTTCCGGATTGAAATATGCGGTCAGTAGTGAAATGACAAGCAAAGCACCGGAAACGGCACCAAATGCAATGAGCCATCCTTTGGTATTCGAAAGGATGTGCCTGCGTGTGAGTAAATAAAGTCTGTTGATGTTCAAATATTTATTTTTTTCCATGGCACATCATTATTTAAATTCGTTGTTAATTCCTTTGTTATTGGCAATCACCCCATTAAACAGCAGCTCAATGTCAATCCGGCTGTCTTTGGACTGGACATTGGGTGTGATGGCAGCATAACCGGCAAGCCCTTCCTCATAATACAGAGGTTGTTGATTTTCTTTAATTTCCGGGAGGGTTTCAAAAAATAAGGCAGAAGAGATATCTTCAAGGCTCTGCTGGAAGATGATCCTGCCCTCGTCAATGATAATGATCGGGTCAATGAGGTTCTCCAGGTCACGCACCTGGTGAGTAGAGATGACCACACATTGCTCCTCATTAACAGAGGCTGCGATCACTTTGCGAAACTGGCTTTTTGACGGAATGTCAAGCCCGTTGGTAGGTTCATCCATCAGCAATAAACGGGCTGATGTTGATAATCCAAACGCCAGCAAGAACTTCTTCTTCTGGCCATAAGACAGCTGGTGCAGCCTGTTTTGCGGGTTAAGCTGAAACTCCCTGAGCAACCAGCCAAGTTTTTCGTAATCAAAACGCTTGTAAAACGGCGCATTGATGCTTACATAGCTTTCAATCTTTACCGAGGGCAAATGATACTCTTCCGGAATGAAGCAAATGTCTTCAAGGCAAGCCGGCATTCGCTCGCTTGCATCATAACCAGCCACCCTGCAACTCCCTTCACCGGGAAATACAAGACCTGTCATCACTTTGAGCAAAGTTGTTTTGCCCGCACCGTTCCTTCCCAGCAAGCCATAAATGTTGCCTGGCTGCAGTTGCAACCTCAACTGGTCAAACAAAGTTTGCTTCTTTGTGTAACCAAAACTTAAGTTTTCAATTTTTACCATTGTTTTATGTGTTTAGTGTACTACAATACTATAACACTGCAAATGTAAAACACTTTTTTGATATATTCCAAATATTTTTGATATTTTTTTTAAATATTTTTCAATAATTTTCTTATATAGTTGATTTTGTGATATTTAACCTTAGGCATTTTCAGACAGAAATGAGCTGATTAAAAGCTTTTATTTTGCTTGTCTTCAAATTATTTGCTCCAGGGTTCCATTTTACGTTTACTGAAAAACCAGTAAATACATAACCTACATTATTTACAAAAGCAAACAATTTGAGTTTTTACAAGCATTCGCCCTTTAACATTTTTTAATTAAGAAATTAATCTATAAGTCTTCAAATATTTTATTTTTGCATAAGTTTTTTTGTGAATATTAAATAATACACTCTGAATATGGACATACGAGAGCTGAATGAGCGTATTCAACAGGAAAGCACCTTTGTTAAGGTATTAAATGATGAGATGCGCAAGGTAATCATAGGGCAGCAGGACATGGTGGACAGACTGCTTGTTGGTTTGCTGGCCAACGGTCATATTTTGCTCGAGGGGGTTCCCGGGCTGGCAAAAACCCTGGCCATCAAATCCCTGGCCAACACCATCAAAGCCCGCTTCAGCCGGATTCAATTTACACCTGACCTGTTGCCTGCCGATCTCATCGGAACAATGATCTACAGCCAGAAAACGGAAGAGTTCCTGGTTCGAAAAGGTCCGGTGTTCGCCAACTTCATCCTTGCAGATGAGATCAACAGGGCACCAGCAAAGGTGCAGAGTGCCTTGCTTGAAGCCATGCAGGAACGCCAGGTTACCATTGGTGATAACAGTTTCAAGCTTGACGAACCATTTCTCGTGCTTGCCACGGAGAACCCCCTGGAACAAGAAGGCACCTATCCCCTCCCCGAGGCACAGGTTGACCGTTTCATGATGAAAGTGGTGATCGGCTATCCAACACGTGAAGAAGAAAAGCTGATACTCAGGCAGAATATGCTGCAGCAGTTTCCTGCTACCACACCGGTAATGGAACCAGCTCACATAATCAAGGCAAGAGACGTAGTCAGAGATGTTTATCTTGATGAAAAAATTGAAACTTATATCACTGACATCGTGTTTGCTACACGATACCCTGATCAGTATAAGCTGCAAAAGCTCGTTCCCCTGATAAGCTATGGCGGATCACCAAGGGCAAGCATCAACCTCGCATTGGCATCTAAAGCCTACGCCTTTATCCGTCAAAGAGGTTATGTGATCCCTGAGGACATCAGGGCCGTTTGCCATGATGTCCTCAGGCATCGCGTTGGACTCACCTACGAAGCTGAGGCGGAAAACATTACCAGCGAGGACATCATTAATGACATCCTGAATAATGTGGAGGTGCCGTAATACATTGTTAAAATGTATAATTGTGCAGATGTGAAAAATCACGGGCTTTTTTCGACAATAAAAAGGGCCTTGACCTGTGTACTGAAAATAATATCTGTGTGCCGAATAAAACGCCGTAATTAATGGAAACGACGGAGCTTTTAAAGAAGGTAAGAAAGATTGAGATCAAAACCCGGGGAATATCCAGTCAGCTGTTCTCCGGGCAATATCACAGTGCTTTTAAGGGACGTGGAATGGCCTTTACCGAGGTCAGAGAGTATTACTATGGTGATGACATCAGAAGCATCGACTGGAACGTGACAGCCCGTTTCAATCATCCTTATGTTAAGGTCTTTGAAGAAGAGCGGGAAATGACGGTGATGCTGCTGATTGATGTTAGCGGATCCAATGAATTTGGCGCCACAGGTCGCATAAAGGAACAAGTGGTTACAGAAATTGCAGCCGTTTTGGCTTTTTCAGCCATCAGCAATAATGATAAAGTGGGAGTCATCTTCTTTAGTGATCAGATTGAGAAATTCATCCCGCCCAAAAAAGGAACATCACACATTTTGCGCATTATCAGGGAACTCATTGATTTTAAGCCTCAAAACAAAGGCACCGACATAGGTTTTGCCCTCAGGTACTTGCGTAACGCAATCAAGAAAAGGTCAATAGCCTTTCTGATATCCGATTTTCAGGATACAAATTATGCAGAAGCATTAAGTATTGTTTCCAGGAAGCATGACCTGGTGTGTTTGCGAATATTTGATGAAAGAGAACTTAGTATTCCTCCCCTGGGTATTTTGAAGCTTCGTGATGCTGAATCCGGAAGGGCGTATTGGATAGACACATCAAACAAAGGAATTCAAAAGCATATAAATGAGTTTAACAAAAAGGCACAGTCTTACATGAACCACGCATTTGCACGCGCTGGCGTGGATAGTGTAAGCATTTCAACAAATAAAGACTATGTGCCACCACTGATGAAGCTTTTTAAGAGAAGAAGCAATTAAAAAGTCATTGATTAATGCATGACTGCAGGATAATGTTCTTGCGCTTATGCGGGCAATGGGAATTTGAAAGATACAGATAATGAGTAGGAAAGTATTCATCATTTTATTGTCATGGTTCTGTTTTTGGCCGTTAGCAGCTTTTTCGCAGCAGGCAACGCTGAGCATTGATCCGCAGGAGATCCTGATAGGGTCTCCTGCACAGATGATGATTGAAGTTGAGGTGCCGGCCGGGGGGATCACAATATGGCCTGATGTTGAAGAAGCCACAGACAACAATATCGAAGTCCTCCGGTTTGGAGTGCCCGATACCATCACAAAAGGGGAACATACGCTTTCCCTCCGTCAAATCCACAGCATCACTGCCTGGAAGGATGATTTCATTCCCATTCCTCCACTCCGGTTTTTACATATTGCAAATGGTGATACCATTGCATTTGCAACCGAGGCACAACTGTTTCAAGTAAAAGGCATTGAAGTAGATATGGAAGGGCTTTACAAGGACATAAAGCCATTGTTCAGCATCCCTTACACATTCAGGGAGCTTTACCCTTACCTGTTGATATTGCTGGCATTGGCCATAATCACATTTCTTATTATACGTTACTTTAAGAAGGCGAAAACACCAGAAGAGACGCCTGCCATGACGGAAAAGCCAGGAGTGCCTGCACACATTGCTGCAATTTCCGGCCTGGAGACCTTAAAAAGAAAACAGTTATGGCAAAAGGGTGAAATTAAACCGTATCATAGCGAGTTAACAGACATTCTGCGGAAGTATGTATCCAGACGTTTTCATGTTGATGCGATTGAGATGACAACCAGCGAAGTGATGCATTTTTTGCCTCATAGGCTAACCGATGAAGACGCTCTTGGTTTGATCAGATCCATATTAGAGATGGCTGACCTGGTGAAATTTGCCAGGTTTAAGCCACTGCCCGATGAGCATGCCCTGATGATGGATAGGGCACTTGAATTTGTAAAAAGCACGATACCTGAAGAATCTGAAAAAGAATGAATTGGTTTGAAGACATACTATTTGCCTGGCCGGCTTTTTTGTATTTGCTGCTGCTCGTTCCGATGCTCACAGCACACTACATTTTCAAGCACCGCAGCAGTGCGCCTGACATAAAGTATGTGCATTCAGCCTTCATAAAGAATGCCAGGAAAAGCTTTCGGTTGCATTTGATGCATCTGCCATTCATAATGCGCATGCTGGCAATCATCTTGCTGATACTTGTGCTGGCACGCCCACAGAGTACATCAGGAAGCCGAGACGTAAGCATTGAGGGTATAGACATAATGATTGCCTTTGATATTTCCGGGTCAATGCTTGCCGAAGACTTCAGGCCCAATCGCATGGAGGCGGCCAAGGAAACAGCCATAGAATTCATTGGGATGCGACCAAATGACCGCATTGGGATGACGGTTTTCAGTGGTCAAAGCTTTACGCTCGTGCCCCTTACAACCGATCACGCCATGTTAAAGGATTTGGCCGGCAGGGTCACAACAGGTATGGTTGAAGATGGTACAGCTATTGGTGACGGGCTGGCAACTGCGATTAACCGCTTGCGCGATAGTGACGCCATTAGCCGTGTGATAATCCTGCTTACTGACGGAATAAACAATGCTGGCGTAATTGACCCCCTGACAGCAGCAGAAATGGCGGCATTGTTTGATATTCGTGTTTACACGATCGGTGTGGGCAGCAGTGGGCCCGTCCCCTACCCTTTCCGGGGTCCTTTTGGCATACAATATCGTGATGTGGAAATTCCTGTTGATGAAGCTTTGCTACAGGAAATAGCAAATATGACGGGTGGGAACTACTACTGGGCTGATAATCAAGATGCCCTGCAAAATGTGTATCATGAGATTGACAGGCTCGAACGGACAAAGATAGATGTAACAGAGTTTACGCATCATCACGATGAGTTTTTACCATTGCTTCTGCTGGCCATGGCTTTCATTGGCCTAGAAGTTTTATTGAAATACACCTGGTTACGAACAATACCATAGATTAAATAATGATACGTCTTGAGAATCCGGAAATGTTCTACCTTTTTTTGCTGGTGCCCTTGATGGTGCTGGGGTTTTTGGTATATCGACTGGTACGCCGGCGTGTTGTCCGTAAATTTGGCATGGAGAACCTGGTGGCGCAAATGACACCTTCCGCATCCAGTACCCGGGTTTGGCTCAAATTCATCCTGATCATCCTGGCCGTTTCTTCAATGACCATGGCCGCTGTGAATCCTAAAACCGGCAGCCGCCTGGCAGAAGGCAAACTGGAGGGCTTTGACATCGTTGTGGCTCTCGACGTCAGTCGCAGCATGATGGCACAGGATGTCCGCCCCAGCCGCATGGAACGGGCAAGGCTGGCTGTTAACAGGCTCATTGACCAGCTGGAAAAGGATAGGATAGGTATAGTGGTGTTTGCCGGAGTAGCGCATACACAGGTGCCCCTGACTTCTGATCACAATGCAGCCAAGATGATCCTTTCCACTGTTAACACAAACTCTGTGTCGATCCAGGGAACAGCCATTGAAAGTGCCATAGACCGGGCCTTGTTGGCTTTTCCTGATGATGAATCAAACAACAAAAGCATCATTCTTGTTAGTGATGGCGAGAGCCACGAAGACGATCCCCTTGCGGCTGCAAGGCGCGCTGAATCAAGAGGTGTAGTGATACACACTGTGGGAATCGGAAGTCGCGAGGGCGCCCCGATACCAATTATTGAAAACAACCAGATAACTGGCTTTTTTCGTGATGATGAGGGCAATACTGTCATCAGCAGGTATGATGAGCAAACACTCAGGGCCATTGCCCAGGCCACAGGCGGTATTTTCAGGCACGGTACGGGTGCAAACATGGGGCTCGACGAAATATTGCAGGAAATACGCTCGTTAGACAAAGAGACATATGATGCCGTTGTATTTGCCGATTATGAAAGCCGCTATCATTATTTTGCGGCCTTGGCCCTGCTGCTGCTGATTGCTGAAATGCTCATAATGAGCCGAAAGAATAAATATTTAAGCAAGATCAGGATATTTGATTAAGCAAGTTTTATGGGTATTGCTAAAAGAGTAAAAAATTGTTTGCGATGAAGCTGAATCTGATCATCATACTGGTGACAATTATTGTATTACCATCTACTTTGGCGGGTGGTAATGATTTGCAGCTATTGCGGCAAGGCAATAGGCTTTTTGAAGAAGGCAATTACCTGGAGGCAGAAGCGAAATACAGGGCAGCCCTGGAACTGGATGAAACCAACTACAGGGCCTGGCACAACCTGGGCAATGCCCTGTATCACCAGGGTCGCCTCGAAGAAGCTGCTGATATTTATAACCGCCTCCTTGGTAAGGCCCCTTCAGACGAGGCGCGTGCCGCAGGATGGCACAACCTTGGCAATTCCCTACTGGGCAATGGCCAGGTGGCAGAAAGCATAGAAGCCTACAAACAGGCACTTCGTATAATGCCCGATGATGAGGATACCCGCTACAACCTTGCGTATGCCCTGAACTTACTGGAGGAAATGCCTCCGGATGCCTCCAGCGAAGGCACAGATGAAGGCGATGGAGATGGGGATGGGGATGGAGAAGAACAGCAGCAGGATCAGCAGCAAGAAGATGGTGACGATGAGAGCGAACAGGGCGCGGATGGTAATCAGGACCAGGCTGAACAGAACCAGCAAGACCAGATGGCCGAACGCCAGGAAAAAATGTCACCGCAAGATGCTGAAAGGATATTGGATGCACTAAGGCAGCAGGAACAGAAAGTGCAGGAAGAAATCAAGAGGGAGTCAGAGACTTCGCAACCTGCCAGACCCCGCCGGCAGTGGTAAACGAAAATGCTGACATGAAACGCCCATGTTGAAAATCCCGACCATTCGGGAATAGGATTTTTGACTCACAGGGGAATGATTATGGGAGTTCGGAGTTGAATGGAGTTGCGTAATGACAGGGCTTGACCTGTCAAACCGAAATATAAATACATGAAAAAGGGAATCATTCATATCGCTATGCTTTTATTGGCCGCTTTGTCCGGTGCTTTTGCCAGTGAGGTGGTTCTGTCTGCTTCAGCACCGTCCGAAGTGGCTTTAGGCGAACGTTTCAGGTTGGTTTTGTCTGTGAATGCCCGTCCCCAGCAGTTCATACCACCTGCCTTCGACAGCTTCCGTGTGCTTTCAGGACCAAGCCAGTCGTCAAGCACTTCCACACAAATCATCAATAACCAGGTAACGACCTCCATCAATGTGAGCTATACCTATGTGCTTGAAGCGAGTGAAGAGGGTGAGTTTGCAATAGCCAATGCTGCCGTAAATGTGGATGGGCAAACGTATCGCGCAGATCCAATTCAAATTAAAGTATTGCCGCAGGGTTCCGCACCCCGGCCTGCAACCCCATCCCGGCCCCAGCAAGACAGTCGCGACGCTGATTTACCCGGCCGCGATGATATTTTCATCAGGGCGCAGGCAAGCAATACAAATCCCTACCAGGGTGAGCAGGTGATCATTACCTATAAGCTGTACACCAGGATAGACATTACCAATTACAGCATCGGTGCGCTGCCATCCTTCCAGGGTTTTTGGTCAGAAAACCTTAGTAGCGGGCAGGCATCCGTAAGCACTGAAGTGATCAATGGCATCAACTACAGGGTTGCAGAGATCAGGAGGCTTGCCGTGTTTCCTCAAAGATCAGGCGAATTAAAGATTGACCCAATGACTGTTGACATGACTGTCAGGGCCAGGCGGCCACAGCAACAAAGACGTGGAAGCATTATTGATGAATTCTTTGGAAGCAGCCCATTTGACAGGTTTCAAAACATACAGCACAGTGTCAGATCAGATGCCATCACGATGCAGGTCAAGCCCTTGCCAGTGCAAAACCGGCCGGCCGGCTTCAGTGGCGTGGTAGGCAGCTACGAAATTGACGCAAGGCTCCGGCCTGACGAGCTGGAGGTTAATGATGCCAGTAACCTGGTATTAACAATCCAGGGAAGAGGAAACATCCGGATGCTCGAACCACCGAAAATTCAATTTCCCAGGTACCTGGATGTTTTTGACCCAAAGATTGAAGACAATGTGAGTGCAGGAAGTAACGGCATCAGTGGCAGCAGGGCATTTGACTACCTGTTGATACCGCGTTCCGCAGGCCTGGTTGAGATACCAGCCATAAGTTTTAGTTTTTTTGAGCCGGTAAGAAGTGAATACATAACCCGTACAATCCCATCATTTAGTCTGAACGTCAAAGGAGACGCAGCATTATCCCAGGGCTCTCAGCAACAAGGGGAAGCAGCATTTCTGGCAGAAGACATTCGCTTTATCAATACGGGTGCTGTAAGCTGGCGTCCAATGGAAATGCTTTTTTTCAAAAGCCAGGGATTTTACGTTCTTTTTGTAAGTCCGCTTGTCCTGCTGATTATCTTCCTGATAATCTACAGAAAACAACTAAAAGAAAGCCAGGATGCAGCAGGGATGCGAACAAGGAAAGCACAGAAGCTGGCGCGTAAAAGGTTAAAACTGGCTCAAAAGTATCTTAACGAAGAAAAAAGAACTGAATTTCACGATGAGATATTCAGGGCGCTATGGGGTTATGTATCTGACAGGCTTAACATACCGGTTTCCAGGCTTAACAAAGAGAATGTTGCAACGGCATTCGGTAAGAAAAACATACCGGGTGAACTGGCTGACAAATTTCTGGAAGGCCTTGCAGAGTGTGAATTTGCCCGTTTTTCGCCGGCTGGAAATGATAATCCATTGCAGGAGAGTTACCAAACCGCCCTGGAAACAATTGTTACGCTTGAAAAAGAACTGCGAAAAAAACCATTTGTAAGAAAGAAATGAAACTGGTAGTGAAACATATTGTCTTGATAATGCTGTTATTGGTGGTTTCTCATGCAAATGCAGAAAATCATAACGAGCTTATGCAACAGGCCAACGAGGCCTATATCAACGAGAACTACCATCAGGCCATTGAGATATACGAGCAGATCAGGCAGATGCAATGGGAGTCACATATTCTTTATTATAACCTTGGCAATACTTATTACCAGACGGGCCAGCGAGGGAAGGCCATTTTGAATTATGAAAGGGCCCTGCGCCTCAACCCCAATGATGAAGCCACCAGGCACAACCTCCGCATTGCACGTGCTGCATTACCGGAAAGATATGAACAGCTGCCCCAGCTTTTTTTTCTGGACTGGCGTGATGGCTTTGTTCGTTTGCTGCCAGTTGACGGCTGGGCAACTGTCCTTGTCGTGCTGGTTATGGCAATATCACTTTGCACAGGGCTATTCTTCGTAATCAGGAACAGGGTATTGAAAAAGACAGTATTCATGCTTGGCCTTGTTTTATTGATCTCTTTATTCTTAAGCATTTATGCAGCCAACCGGCAATATCATTTTCACCACGTGCGCCAGGAGGCGGTTGTGATGAGTCCGCGCGTTACGGCCAAAAGTGCACCAGGCGAGCGGGGCATTGATGTTTTTGTGATCCATGAAGGGGTCAAGGTTGTAATTCAGTCGGAGCTGATGGACTGGTATGAGGTGAGATTGCCAAATGGCAACGTCGGCTGGATTAACAGTGAGACCTTGGAAATTATATGATGCTCAGAAGGCTCCTCCCCTGCTATCAGGCCTGTGCCGACGCTGGGCTTCCCTAAAGAGCATCCGGTTAAAGCTTTTTTCCGCTTCAAAGAGCCTGGCTACTTTCTGAACAGATATTACCCTTAGCATTTTTTCCGTATATTCCCTGCGCAAGGCTGCTGCAGCTTCAAAACGTTCCAGGTCTTCATTGACAAATTTTGCAGCTTCTTCTTCGCTCATTTCAGAAACATCGGGAAGCTGTTCACGCTGTTCCCGAAAAGTGTTTGACAGCTCCTCTACCTTTTCAGTGTATTCATTATAGATGGGCCAGAATGCGCGTGCCTCCTCAGAAGACAATGACAGCTGTTTGGTAATGTAGGCAATTTTTCTTGCTTCAATGGCCTCGCGTCTTTCATCGTGATGCATACCATCCGGGCGACCCTGGCGCTGTGGCTGGGCGGCCAGGTTAGCAGCAATGATGATGGCTATAATAAGAACTCCAGGTTTTCGCATGATCTCAGTTTTATTATTCATTCGATTTTCAAATAATTAATCAAAGTATGACAAAAGCATGCCGCCCTCCATACCAAAATAGCGGGCGTTTTCAAATATCTCTTCAAGGATGTCGTCATCCGCATCATCAAAGATAGTACTTTCTGTGTTGAAAAGAATGTCATCGGCAGACAGGTTTGACTCGAGGATCACTTCATACATGATATCGCGATCGAAGGTTGGCCTGTAGGCAAGGTACTCGTATTCAGCGATCCCTTCTTCCTCTGCCATATATCCGTTCAGGTCATTGCGTTCGTAGAAAAACAGACTAAATGTGAGCCCCAGCAATAAAAGAACACCCGCAAAAACAGGGATCAGCCTTTTGTAGATTGCGGTTGACAAGCCATATGCTGGCTGGCTGGCTGGCTGACCGATTCTTTCCTGGATTTTTCCGGGGAGCTGTTCAAAATAGTTGGCAGGCACTTCGAAGCCAGCGGATTTGTCACGCTTCTCAAGGCTGCTGCCAAGGTCTTGCAACTCACGGTTGATTCCTTCTCCGGGGTTTTTATGTGTTTTCATGGTATTTCTGTTTGACAGATCAATATAACGGGTGACAGTGGCAGTGACAGTTATTAATTAGATGATTGCCAATCATTATGGTTTAATCAGGTGTTGATATATTTTTCTATTTTCTTGACGGCGTGGTGGTAGGATGCCTT
>SKOK01000049.1 GCA_007120085.1 Bacteroidales bacterium
AACTCCACAATACTTTCTTTCTACCAATATTTTGTCCCTAACGGGACTGCCCCGAAGGGGCAAAATATTGGTAGAAAGTAGGGACGATATATATCAAGCGTTTCATAGCCAGCACACATTTTTTCCCGGACAGCAGTGAAAATGCATAACAAAAGTACATTTTTTTCTTAAGCGGGCTGGTTTTCATTAAAACAAGCTGCGTGAAATCAACTACCTTTGCCCAGTTATGCGCGATTTATCAGAAGGACCGGTAGCGAAGCAGATATTCATTTTTGCCCTGCCCATGCTTTTAGGAAATGTGTTTCAGCAAATGTATAACATTGTTGACACCATCATCATTGGCCAATACATTGGTACCAATGCACTTGCGGCTGCGGGGGCTTCTTTCCCGGTAATCTTTGTGCTCGTGAGCCTGGTCATAGGCATAACCACAGGCACCACCATCATTATTTCGCAATACTATGGCGCAAAGGACTATGCTGCAGTAAAACGCGCCATCGATACGGCGTTTATATTCCTGTTTTTTGCATCCATTGGATTGACCATACTGGGCCTGGTTTTTATTGATGATGTCTGGCGTTTGATTGGCCTGCCTGATCATTTGGTGCAGGATGCCACCCTTTATTTCAGCATATACGCCGCTGGTCTGGTGTTTATGTTTGGTTACAATGCCACCAGTGCGGTTTTGCGTGGGCTGGGCGATTCAAAAACGCCTTTGTATTTTCTGATCATATCCACCATACTGAATATCGGTTTTGATTTGTTGTTTGTACTGGTTTTCGGCTGGGGAATCGGTGGTGTGGCTTTTGCCACGGTGCTGGCGCAGGCCATCGCTTTTGGGCTTTCTGTCATTTACCTCAACAAAACGCACAAAATCATTCGGTTTGCTTACCGCGGACTGGAATTTGACCGCGATATTTTCCGGAAGAGCCTCAGAATTGGCATTCCCACTGGTATGCAACATACATTTGTCTCCCTGGGGATGCTGGCACTGATGAGTATCGTGAACCGTTTTGGAACCAACACCATCGCAGCTTACACCATTGCCTGGCGCATCGATTCGTTTGCAGCGATGCCCGCGATGAACTTTGGCCTGGCATTAACCACCTTTGTTGGTCAAAACCTCGGTGCGAACAAGCCGGAACGGGTGCAGAAAGGGCTTTTTGCCACACTGGTCATGACCACCATTTTATGTCTTACATTAACGGCCGTGGCCTGGCTTTTTGGCAGGCAGATGATGGGGGTCTTTACTTCCAACGCTGAGGTTATTGATATCGGATATGACTACCTGGTGATCGTCAGCTCTTTTTATGTGATCTTTGCGGCCATGTTCGTTACCCAGTCGGTGATGCGTGGCGCCGGTGACACATTGGTACCCATGTTTATTACGTTAATTGCCCTGTGGCTTCTGCGTATTCCTGCCTCTCACTTTTTGTCATTACGATACGGCGAAGTTGGCATTTGGTGGGGCATACCGGTAGCATGGCTTTTCGGATTCATTGCCGCATACATCTATTACCGCACCGGTCGGTGGAAACGAAAAGCAGTGGTAAAATACGATTGACGATTATCGATTATTGATGTTCGATTGTATTATTCTGAGACTCCACGCTCGCCGACAAATTGCTGTGACTTGTGTTTAAACAACACATTAAAAGTAGTCAGCGACCCATAGATGCGGGTGATGTACTGCTGCAAGTTGACTTTTTCTTCATCAGCCAGTTTTTCGTTGCTGTTGATACGTGCTTCCAATACGCGCAAGCGGTCGCGGATCAACACGATTTTTTTGAAGAACATGTCAATGGGGATCTCTTTTGGCTGCAAATTGGCCGGGCCGGGTTTTAAAATCATGGTGCCTTTTTTCCAGCGGTCGCCCATGTCAATGATTTCAGGGAAATCGGCATAGCGGCGCAGTACGCTGGAGAAAACCTTTTCAAGGTCTGCCAGGCTGATGCTTCCGCCTCCGCCGCCTTCACCGGCAGATTCAGCATGCGATTCTTCGATCAGCTTTAAGCCGGCAAAGCTGTTGGCAATTTCTTTATCTCCCTTGTTGAGAAAAAATACACGTGTTGTGGTCAGTGTTTTCTTTGTCACGATCCCTACACCGAACTGAGGGTGCTCTATCTTGGCACCTATTGCATAATCTGTTGTTTCCATAATGTAGTTCTTTAATGAATTCCTGGGCAAAAATAATGCAATTTTAGGATTATTGCGCGGATTATTTAATCCTCAGAATACACAGATTATAAGGATTAACACGGATTAGTTTTGCGAAATAAAAAATTGTACTTTTGCATGAACTAAATTTTCAACCAATGGATTTAACGACAATTATTATTCTGGTAGTACTGATCATACTGGTGTTTAGCCTGATCAGCATGTATAACCGGCTGGTCAAGCTCAGGAACCAGGTTAAAAATGCCTGGGCGCAGATCGACGTGCAGTTGAAGCGTCGTTACGACCTCATTCCCAACCTGATTGAGACGGTTAAGGGATACATGAAACACGAGCGGGAGACCCTCGAGGCGGTTACGAAGATGCGTGCGCAGGCGATGGAGGCCAGTGGCGTGGAAGACAAAGCGAAGGCTGAAGGACGGCTTTCGGCAGCTTTGGGCCAGTTCAAGATCGCTGTGGAGGCCTATCCTGACCTGAAGGCAAACAAAAACTTCCTGGCATTGCAGGAGGAGCTGACGTCCACCGAGAACAAGATCTCTTTTGCCCGCCAGAACTATAACGACCAGGTACTTTTCTTCAACAACAAAACGGAGATGTTTCCATCAAACATCATTGCCGGCATGTTTGGCTTTAAGAAAGAAGCCTTTTTTGAGATTGAAGATCCGGCTGAGCGCGTTGTACCTAAGGTTTCATTTTAATACGCTGATGATATGTGGGAAATAATCAGGAAAAATCAGCGCAAGTCCATGTTTTTGATCATGATGATGGGGGTTGTCCTGGTTTTGCTCGGATACGCCATTGGATTTGCCCTTGATCCGGAGGCTGGCTTTGTGGGTGTTATACTTGCCCTGATCATTTACTTTGTGATGATGATTGTGGCTTTTTCGCAGGGCAAGTCCATCATGTTGCGGATGAGCAATGCGCGGGAGGTGAAAAAGGAAGATTATCCTCAGCTCTATAACATCGTAGAAGAGATGCGTTTGTCGGCAGGTATGCCAGCCATGCCCAAGGTTTACGTAATTGACGACCCATCCCCCAACGCCTTTGCGGCCGGCATGAATCCAAACAAGAGTGTGGTTGCGGTAACCACAGGCCTGCTGAAGATCATGAATCGCGATGAGCTGCAGGGAGTTATTGCTCATGAGATATCGCACATCATCAACCGCGACATCAGGTACATGACGCTGGCCACCATCATGGTTGGCACGGTGGCAATCCTTTCGCAACTTTTCTTCAGAAGCATGCTATTTGGCGGGATGCGTGGCAGAAGCAGCAGTTCCTCAAATAAGAAAGGCAATCCGGTGATGATGATCGTGGCCTTATTGTTTGCCATACTTGCTCCCATTGCCATCAGGTTGTTGTATTTTTCCGTTTCGCGAAAGCGTGAATACCTTGCCGATGCTTCTGCTGCGCGTTTGACCCGTTACCCGGAAGGTTTGGCGTCTGCCCTTGAAAAGATATCCGGTTCAACCCACGACATGCAGGTAGCCGACAAATCAATGGCGCCGATGTACATTGCCAATCCGCTAAAACCCAAAGGACAGCGTTTGCGTAACCTCTCGAGCACGCATCCGCCGCTGAATGAGCGGATCCGCATCTTGCGGGGCATGGGCAAAAACAGCAGCTATGCTGGCTATCAGCAGGCATATAAATCTGTTACCGGAGCCTCAAAAGGAGTGATTCCCGAATCATCGGTCAAAAATGTGTGAATTTCTTAACGTATATTTTCTTATTGGATGGATTATTGTATTAACTTTGTAATTACAATATTGCTTTGTGCATTTGATTCAGGAAATATAAACATAGTATGACATGCAAGTTCGTGTGATAAGAATTGGTAATTCAAGGGGTATCCGGCTCAGCAAAACGATCCTTCAGAAATATGATATACAGGACAATGTAGAGTTGATTCTTGAAGATGAGCAGATTGTGGTTAAACCAACCAGCATGGCCAGGCAAGGCTGGAACGAGGCATTCAAAAAGATGCATCTCGAGGGCGATGACCAGCTCCTTATAGATGATGTTTTTGCTGACGAGGATCTTTAACCATTATTTAATGCATGCAAACAATGGTCATGGTACAATACGACATTGTTTTAGTGAACCTTGTTCCCACTATCGGAAGTGAAATCCGGAAAACCCGTCCCTGTGTTGTAATTTCGCCTGATGAAATGAATAAAAACTTGCGAACGATTGTGATTGCACCGGTTACTTCATCCGGAAAGCAGTACCCCAGCCGTGTACTTGTTGAACAACAATATGTTCATGGCATGGTTGCCTTAGACCAGGTAAGGACGATAGACAAACAACGTGTTTTAAACGTTTTAGATCGATTAGATGGCACCACCATTAAAAAAGTTAAAGCAATAATCAGGGAGATGTATGTAGATTAGTAAAAATGTATATCTTTGCACTCGCAAAGGGCTCCGTAGCTTAATTGAATAGAGCATCTGACTACGGATCAGAAGGTTCCAGGTTTGAGTCCTGGCGGAGTCACATGAAAAACAGCCCCTTACAAAGTATTTGTGAGGGGTTTGTTTTTTATTTGCCCAACAATTTCGCAAACATCTGGTGTCATA
>SKOK01000273.1 GCA_007120085.1 Bacteroidales bacterium
AGAAATAACAGCTATTTTGTCTTTTTTGAAGAGATGCTTTATAAAGAACAGAAGGGCAGAATTGCTGTAATGGAAATCGACAAGAATGGCAAATGCCATAAACCGCAGAAAGCGTTGGAGAGAAACCACCATCTGTCCTATCCTTTTCTTTTTGAAGAAGACGATAATTTATATATGCTGCCGGAATCCAGCCAAAACAAATCAGTGGATCTTTACAAGTGCACCGACTTTCCTTTGGGCTGGGAATACAGCTCAAACCTGCTGAGCAATGTTGAGGCAGCTGACTCAACCCTGTTTAAACACAACAACAATTACTGGCTCTTCACATCAGCGAGGGAGCACCCGGCTGCATCCATCAATGACAACCTGTACCTGTTTTTTTCAAACAGCCTGGAAAACGGCATATGGCATCCTCATCCACTAAACCCCATCGTTTCCTGCGTTGAAGCAGCACGCCCTGCCGGAAGAGTTTTCATGAAAGGAAACAAGATTTTCAGACCGGCACAAAATGCCTCGAAATATTACGGTTATGGGATTCAAATCATGGAGATCATTAAACTCTCAGAAGACGAATATGAAGAAAAACACGTTCATTCCATACATCCGGGTTGGAGCAATGACGTAATCGGTACACATACTTATAATTTCTCAGGACAAATGACCGTCATCGATGCATTGATCAAAAGAAAAAAGTTCGGAAGATGAAGAAAAGCGAGATCAGCATGGTAAAATATACACCCGGGAACAAGGAGGCTGCACTGGAGCTGCTGGGTCTGTTATGGACACATCTTTCAAAAGAAGATCAAAAACAATTATTTGAATGGAGGTATGAGCAAAACCCATATTCCGACAACCCCCATATCTATCTGGCCTTAACAGGTAAAGAAGTCGTTGCTTTCAGGGCCTTTGTCATGCAACCATTTGTTCATCCGGCAACAGGACGACTGCTGACATTTACACCTGCTGATACCATCGTGCATCCAACATACCGGGGGCAGGGCCTGTTCAAAGCGTTAAATGGCATGTTTTTCAAAGACATGCACAATCATTTAAAGCAAGAAGCAATCATTTTCAACCTTTCATCAAATGAAGAAAGCACACCGGCAAACATAAAGGAAGGCTGGCAGACGACCAATGGCATTAAGAGGTTTGCCCTTAATTTTTCTATACGCAATTATGTAATGACCAAATTTTTTGGTCAAAAAACAAGAGAGCCCGAATCGGGTTTTTCAAAAACACACTTTATTGAAATCACCCATTCCCCGCAGCCAGCAGCAATGGCCTTGTGCGCTGAAAGGTACCGGGATCCACACAAGTTAAGCCACGTGCGGGATACGAGGTATTTCAACTGGAGATATGCCCTCAATAAAAACAATTACCTCTTCACTTACCTGTGGCAGGGCGAAGAAATCCTTTCTTACCTGGTGATGGAAAAAAGATATGATGCGCAATACTTGCTGCTGGAATATGCCTGCAGGGATGGCAAAGTGCTTAAACAGGCCATAAACCTGACCATGAAAAAACAGTGCATCCCATTTCTGCGAACATGGGCATTGTCGGATGATGATAGCTCGCTGCTCAGCAGGTGTGGTTTTATTCCTGCGCCGGTTAAGTTATGGAAACTGTTGGGTAAGAAGCGTCTTGCTGTGCTGGTCAGACCAATTAAGGAGCATCCTCACCCGCACGACTTTTTCTTGGGCCATATAGATACCAGGGACATCAACAACTGGCAATTCTTCATCGCCGACAGGCATTAAGTCTTCATAAATACATCAGCATACCCGTTTTTTTGCGAAATTTGCATAATCCCTCATAAGTATAAGATTAACATCGGCCTTTATGACCCGCTCATTGCTGCACCTCTTCCGACTGGAACATATTCGTCACTTTATGACGCTTTTTTCCAGTTCAGTACTGGGTCAATTGCTTACGCTGGCCCTCGCCCCTGTCCTTTCCCGGATGTTTTTGCCGGATGACTTTGGGTTGGCAGCCCTTTACCTTGGCATTCTCAGCGTGATTGGGGTAGTATCTACCGGCAAATATGAACAGGCCATCATGTTGCCCAGGGAAGATACTGCTGCTGTTCATATTTTCAGGCTTGTGCTGCTGCTGGCCGGCGTGGCTTCAGCCATATCACTGATGGTCGTACTGATTTTTAACAATGACATTGCGGCGGCATTGGGCAACCCCCTGATCAGCCTGTGGCTTTACCTTTTGCCACTCAGCTTGCTTATCCACGCAGCACACCAGGCGGCTCTTTTTTATTCCAACCGTACAAAAAAGTTTAACAGGATCGCAAAAACCACGCTGATTCAACAGGTCTCAACCAATGGCATCAAAGTGGGTGCCGGCGCACTGCAATTCAGTCTGAATGGCCTGATCATCGGACAGATTGCAGGTCACTTTCTGTCGATGCTGTTTGTGCTTGTCAATACCATAAAGCAGATCAGGAAAGTTAACGTACCGCTCTCGCTGACGGCCATCAAACAGCAGGCACGCATTTACGCTCAATATCCGCGCTTCAACATGCTGTTAAGCCTTACCAATAACATTTCCGGCAGCTTGCCCATATTCCTGTTCACACGCGGCTTTTCTGCTGAAGCAGCTGGCCTTTATGCCTTTGGTTATGCCTTTGTATTCAGGCCGCTAAGCCTTTTCTCGCAAAGCACCCAGCAGGTGCTTTCGCAAAAGATGATAGAAAATCATCACCATGGCAAGGCCATTTACCCGACGCTTAAAAAACTGATCAGCCGCCTATTGTTAGCCGGGCTGATCCCCTTTACACTGGTAACAATATGGGCACCCAATATCTTTGCCTTTGTCTTTTCTGAAGCATACGGACCGGCAGGGCAATACCTTCAGATACTTAGTCCATGGCTATTTATGGTTTTATTGACCAGCCCGCTAACTTTTTTACACGAGCTATACTTTAAACAGAAGACGGCCATGATCATCGATATTGTTTACCTGGTTTTGCGTTTCTTTGCACTGATGACTGGCATATGGCTGAATGACATCACCATGGCCCTTGTGCTTTTTTCAGGAAGCGGCGCCCTGGTGGTCGGATACAAAATGCTTTGGTATATGCAACTGGCACGTAAGGGTGATAAAAACAAAATATGAAACACCCATGCCAAAGATTTTGACGCACAGGGGAATGATTATTGATCGCTGGCAACGGATCGCCCTGAAAGGGCAATTTAATTCAGCCCAGTGGCAACGCCCTGGGTAAATGCGGGCAACACCCCCCAGCGCCCTGAAGGGGCAGCTTAAAATCAACCACAAAAAACTAATAAACAAATAGTTAATAAATTATAAACATATGAAACACCCTGCAAACATATCCGTTCTGGTGATCCCTTCGTGGTATCCCCCCTTGGGCGGGGAGTTTTTCAGGGAACACAGCATCGCCCTGGCAGAGGCAGGTCTTAAGGTCAATGTGTTGGCTGGCATTGAAACAGGCATACGGCAGCGGCCAAAGGATTTCTTGTTTCGTTGGCATACAACTGTAAATCAGAATGATGGCATCAACGAAAAGATACGTTTCGTACGCCGTATCCCTTTGTTACAAAAGGTAAATGCCCAACGCTGGGTGAACGCCGTGGTCAATATGTTTGCCGATTACCGCAAACACCATCCACTACCCGACCTTTTACAGGCACACAGCTCTATGTGGGCGGGACTGGCCGCTGCAAAGATCAAACAAAAATGGGGCATCCCCTATGTAATCACCGAACATCGCGGACGCTTCACCGGCCAGGGACAAATGGCACAAAAACTCATCAAAGACTGGCACAAACCATTGTTGGCTGAGGCATTTGATGAAGCAAAACACATCGTAAGCGTAAGTGCCTCTTTGCATGATACGATTAAAGAAATCAGCCCGCAAAGCAGCAACAAACTCTCGGTGATCCCAAATATGACAGATACAGATTTTTTTGTTCCTTATAACCGGCAAACCAAAGCAGACAAGCCTTTTCGCTTTCTATGCGTAACACATCTTGAGCACCTGAAGGGCATTGATGTGCTACTGAACGCCTTTGCCGGGTTGCAAAGCCACGATGCACAGCCAAGCCAGCTGATGATTGCAGGATCAGGCGTTGAAAGAGCAAGGCTGGTGGCATTGTGCCATTCACTGGGCTTAAAGGAAAGTGTGGTATTCACAGGTCGCCTGAGCCGAAAAGAAGTGCTGATGCAGATGCAAGATGCAGATGCCTTCGTTCTGCCCTCGCGTTTCGAAGCCTTCGGCATTGTGCTGATCGAAGCAATGGCCTGCGGGCTGCCCCTGATTGCCACCAGCTCCGGAGGTCCCGCGGATATTGTTAAGCACGACACCGGTATGATGTGCAAGCCGGGAAATGCAGATGACCTTATGGGGGCTATGCAGCAAATGATCAATCATCATCATGATTTTGACAGAGCAAAGATACGTTTACACTGCCTGGAGAGATACAGCAGGGAAGCTGTAAGTGCACAATACGTAAAATTATATCAAT
This sequence comes from Bacteroidales bacterium, assembly GCA_007120085.1. Taxonomy (GTDB): domain Bacteria; phylum Bacteroidota; class Bacteroidia; order Bacteroidales; family UBA7960; genus PUPG01. Next base: position 4,497 of record SKOK01000273.1, read on the forward strand.
CAATGAGGGCTTAATAATGATTTACGACAGCCGATTTGCTAAACATGGCATTGTTTGGGAAGATTGCTGCCGATTGGCGGGCAGAAAATCCGCAACTGCAAACCCACACAAAACGAATCCAGGGAATAATGAACGAATAACTAAAAACAAAATTTCAATCTTATGGAACAACCAAAGCTTTGCTATCAGGATGGATTCCGGTGGTTCACGCAGGGAAATGTTACCTTCAAGGGCTACCTGTTTGACGAAAAGGCGATCTTTCGTGGTGCGCAGGATGCCCTGTCCTTGTTTGGTGAAGTAGAAGATGCAGACGGCCTGTCCAGGCTGCTCAAGCGCATTGACGGTGCCTTTACGGTGATCATCAGGCAGGAAAATGCATTGCTCATCGGCACCGACCCCATGGGATTGTTCCCGTTATTATATGCCAGCATTGATGGAGAGTGGGTTGTTTCTGACAGTGCAGACCAGGTATTAGCATCAAAAAACAGATGGGCGTTTAACGAGTATGCACTCCCTGAATTCCACGCAGCCGGCTTTGTGCTGGGAGAAGAAACGCTGGTAAAGGATGTGTTCAGGACCCGGGCCGGAGAGGTATTGCTGCTGACACCTGGCGATAAAAAACAACACTGTTATCATTACTTTCTTCCAGAACTTTTCCTGGATGATCCAAAGGAGGAGCTTAAAAGTCGTTTGCAAGAGGTGCTGAACAATGTTTCCGGCCACCTTCTGGCATCACTGGATGGCAAAACAGCCGTGGTGCCGCTGAGCGGAGGATATGATTCAAGACTGATTGCCTGCATGCTCAAAAAGGCAGGGTACGACAAGGTGATTTGCCTTACCTACGGCAGGCCAAACACCGAATCCAGGTTGAGCCAGAAGGTGGCAAAAGCCCTGGGATACGAGTGGATATTTGTTGATTACCGCGACATCAATATAAATGATTTTCATAAAGAAAGAAATTTTAGGGCCTACGCTGGCTTCACGGGTATGCTGGGTTCCATGCCCTACCTGCAGGAATATTTTGCCGTAATGCATCTCAAGCACAAAGGGCTCATCCCTGATGACAGCATTTTCGTGCCGGGACACACCGGTGATTACATTGCCGGCAGCTATACGGAGAAAACCATCCGGGCAAGTTTAAGCCGTAAAGAAAACCCAAAAGAACTGGTTAAGAAGTACTTCCTTTTCCTGATCTTAAATAAGAAAGAGAAAAAGCAGATTGAGAAAAGGCTGAAGCAGTGGTTTGCCGGCTACAGTCCACCCAAAGCAGTCACTTCTTCAGAATATGACATTTACACGGAAGATTGGGACTTGAAGGAAAAGTTCAGTAAGTTTATATTTAACTCAGCGAAGGTGTTCCCATTTTTCGGCTACCAGTTTCGATTGCCTTTATGGGATGCTGAGTTCAGGTCTTTTTTCCGTGAGCTTCCTTTTAAACACCGCTCCAGCAAGGTCTTGTACGATGATGTCATTACTGAAGGCTATTTCAAACCATTGGGTGTGCATTTCATGAATGAGGAGATCACCTCATCAGCTGACCATATAGCCATTCAGCGTGTAAAAAATGTGCTAAGGTTTTTTATGCCTGCAAAGGTACGTAATCAGCGCCTGAGCAAAAGGGATTACATTTTCTACGAAAAATTCACGAGGGAACTGATCAGCAGCATGAAGGACGATGGAGCAAGCATCAACATGAATGTCAACAGCTACAACGCATTCATTTGTCAGTGGTACGCCAATGAAGTAAAAAAACTGACAATCAGCTCAAAGAATCATTAAAGCCATCTGAGCCGTGACTTGAAAAAACACCCGTAGAGCCCGAAATATAGTTTCTTTTAGTCTTTTATTGTGCCTTCAAATGTCCCCAGGAACTGGTCAAGGTTTGGATTTTCCTTAAAAACGCCATCCTTAAAGAAGGTAAGGACGCCTTCCATGGCTTTTGGAGGCCTGAATCCGGGGATGGCTGTAATCAGCTGAAAGTTTTCATCAAAGAAGGCTACCGAAGGATAGCTCATCCGGCCTTGCAGCAGGGCAATGGCAAAACTATGCGTGGCACGGCGCTGCCCGATGTTTTCGTTTTCATAGGTTACACCCTGGAATACGATAGGATCCTCCTGCTCAGCATTGAGTTTGACCGGATAAAAATTATCGTTAAGCATGGCTGCAATGGTTGGATGTGAAAAAGTTTCAGAGGTCATCCGGCGGCACCATCCGCACCAATCGGTATATACATCAACAAAGATCATACGTGGCTCTTCGCTGAAGCGCTCCTGGGCCTCTTCGATGGTCAGCCAGTTCACTTTAACTTCATTTGAACCAGCATACAGAGAAGCTCCCAGGGTTACGGTAATAAAGGCGAGGGTAATAATGCTTTTTGAAAAAATGTTCATCGGTTTGTTTTTTTAAATTTGGATATACAAAATTACGTATTTAATAACAAAGTGCATGAATATAATTAACAACGCTGGTGCAATACATATTGTTTGCTAATTTTGTGGTTTATTTTCAATGCAAGTGTTTCTCAAGCGATCAGATAAGCAATCAATTTCGCCGGGCAGGATTGCCTGGCGGAGGTTTATGAGGATACCGACCGCTGTTGCGGGCCTGGGATGGATTCTCATTGCGGCCTTTCTGGCCATCTTCGGGTATTTTCTTATTCCCGACAGCACGCCTTACGCCAACCACCAGCAGCTTGAGCTGGCCCTGCATCCGCCGGGCACGCGTATGCAAATGCTGCAAATTACAAGGAACCAGGCATACACTACTCCGTCACTTTTTCACAGGCTGATTCGTGGCAAACCCACTCCATTCCGTACCATTCCTGTAAATGATTGGTGGCTGGAAGGAGAAAAGCTCCATTATGAGATCTATCCCGGACAGCCTGGATATCCGGGCTTGGAAAGCTACATCCATATAGCTGATGTATTGTATGCGCTGGACACTGACTTTTCAATTGAGGCTGAGGGAGATTCCGTTGTTCTTTTAAGGGATTTTTTAGGGACACAACACAGAAAGGGCATCGCACAGATGCACACGGAGATCGTTGACCGGCATATCCGGAGTCAACGCTTTTGGCTTGGTACTGACCGTTTTGGCAGGGATATGCTCAGCCAGCTGGTGATAGGCACGCGTGTTTCATTGTCGGTAGGCTTCATTGCCGTATTCATTTCGCTTGTCATTGGCATCAGCCTTGGCAGCCTGGCGGGCTTTTACAGGGGCCGCACCGATCAGATCATCCTTTGGTTGATCAATGTGGTGTGGTCAATACCAACCCTTTTGCTTGCCATCGCCATCACCTTTGCCCTGGGAAAGGGTTTTTGGCAGGTCTTTGTGGCCGTTGGCCTCACCATGTGGGTTGAGGTGGCGCGTTTGGTGCGCGGGCAGGTCATCAGCATTCGGGAAAATGAATACGTTGAGGCGGCAAGGGCGTTGGGCTTAAGCAGCTTGCGAATCATACGCCGGCACATCCTGCCGGTAACGATGGGACCTGTGATTGTGATATCGGCAGCAAACTTTGCATCTGCCATATTAATTGAGGCAGGGCTAAGCTTCCTGGGTATTGGGGTTCAGCCGCCAATGCCTTCCTGGGGATCAATGATCAGGGAGCACTATGGATACATCATTCTGGACAAGGGGTACCTTGCTTTTTTGCCGGGGCTGGCCATTATGCTGATGGTGCTGGCATTTATGCTCATCGGCAACGGGCTGCGCGATGCGCTCGACAGAAGCGCAAGGGATTGACACTACTGCCACATCCCTCATGATCAGGGTGCTTTATTTGTAAGCAAAGGTACAAAACGAAAATAACCAAACTTCTGTTCTTCCAGCCTCCCGTCCTCTTGTTTGATCAGGCGCGTCATCACTTGCGTATCGCCCGCCCCGAGCGGCAGCACCAGCATCCCACCCGTTTTAAGCTGATCGGTCAACGCTTCCGGAACGAATGGAGCTGCTGCCGTTACCAGGATGCGGTCAAAGGGTGCAAAAGCAGGCAAACCCTTGTAACCATCCCCATAAAAAAGCTTTACCTTATAGTTCATTGACTCCAGCAGCTTCTTAGTCTTCGCGAACAGGGAGTGATGCCGTTCGATGCTGAAAACCCGCGCACCCATCTCCGCAAGGATACAGGCCTGATAACCACTGCCAGTGCCAACCTCCAGGACCTTGAGGCCTTTGCCAGCCTGTAAAAGCTCCGTTTGGAAAGCAACAGTGTATGGCTGGCTGATGGTTTGCCCCGAACCAATAGGAAAGGGTTTATCCTGGTAAGCAATCTCTACAAACGAAGAATCAAGAAAAAAATGCCGAGGAACGGCTTCAATGGCAGCTAAAACATTCTCATCCTGAATGCCCTTCGAACGAACCTCCTCCACCAATTTCTTACGAAGCCCCTTGTGCCGGTACGAATCAATCATCATTGCATCAATAATACATTTATAAAAATGGCCTGTTGAATACGACATAAAAACCAGAATACGAAAATAAGCATTTCAGACAGGATAAAAAACTATACTTTTGCATAAGATTTCATTTTTCAATAAAGACAATATACAAATGAGGAAAAAAATTGGCGTTTTGGGTGCAGGGCACCTTGGCAAGATTCATATAAAGTGCATATTGGCATCAGAAAAGTTTGACCTCGTAGGTTTCTATGACCCCGATCCCGAGACTTCCGAAGGGGTGGCACAAACATTTGGCATACACCGTTTCAACTCCGACGATGAGCTGATAGCTGCTTCAGAGATTGTTGACATCGTAACGCCCACCATCTCTCATTATGATTGTGCCTCCAAAGCGCTGAAGCATGCCAGGCACGTATTCATTGAAAAACCCCTTACCACTACGCTGTATGAGGCCCGTAAACTCATCGAACTCGCTGATGAGGCGGGTGTAAAGGTGCAGGTAGGGCATGTGGAACGGTTCAACCCGGCTTTCATAGCTGCAAAGCCGTACCTGACAAACCCAATGTTCATCGAAGCGCACCGCCTGGGCCAGTTTAACCCGAGAGGCACGGATGTTCCCGTTATCCTTGACCTGATGATACACGATATCGACATCGTGCTCAATGTGGTCAAATCAGGAGTTAAGAAAATATCGGCCAGCGGTGTTTCCGTTGTTTCCGACACCCCTGACATTGCCAATGCACGCATTGAATTCAACAATGCCTGTGTGGCAAACCTTACAGCCAGCAGGATATCCATGAAAAACATGCGTAAAACAAGATTCTTCCAGCACGAAGGCTACATTGCAGTTGATTTCCTGAACAAAGAAACCCAGATCATAAGACTTAAGGATGTTGGTGCAAGCCCTGATCCCCTCGCAATGATCATTGATATGGGACCTGAGAAAAACCAAAAACAGATATGGGTCGAAAAGCCGGAAATAAAATCAATTAATGCCATAAAAACCGAGCTGGAAACTTTTTTTGACTCCATCATCGATAATACGGAACCACTGGTTACCATCATGGACGGATACACCTCCCTGGAGCTGGCCTATCAGATTATGGAAAAGATTGAAAAAAACATAAGTCTGCTTACCTGAACGAGGCATTTACAGGCGGTTGTATGACAGTGCATTCATTTTACCTGTTTTTACAATATGTGCCGATTGAATGCGTTATCAAATTGTATTTCCCGGCCCAAAGCAAATGCGCCACCATTTAATCGTATTTGCCATTCAGGGAATGCGGCAACCAAGACTTACAAACTTATTTCACTAAATGGATAAACGGCTACAAAAGATTGAATTGACAAAATTCGTCTTTTTTGATTTTCTGGCTGCTGCATTGACGTGGTTCCTGTTTGTCAATATTTTGAGCGCCAACAACGGGTTTGCATTAAACAGCATCAAAGAGCAATTGTTTATTGAAGAAAACCTGGTGCTCGGATTGGTGATCATTCCACTGTTCTGGTTAATGCTGTATTACCTCAGCGGATCATACAGGTCGATCTTCCGGCGGTCGCGTCTGGGGCAGTTTGGCCAAACCATCTTTATTTCTTTTATTGGAGTCCTGGTCATATATTTCGTGATCCTGCTTGACCAAACAATCACTGCAGGAAAAGGTTATTACCAGTCACTTTTATTGCTACTCATCATTCATACAACCACCACAGCGACTTTTCGTTTCATTCTGTCAACAAGAATCATTCGCAAGATCCACCAGCGAAAAATTGGATTCAACACGCTCATCATTGGCAGCCAGAAAAGAGCCATAGAGATTGCTGAAGAACTGACATCACAAAAAAATTCAGCAGGCAATAAGCTGATTGGGTTTGTGAACGTCAGTGACCATGATCGCTATCCTCTGGAGACTCACCTTCCAAGACTCGGACAGGCTGACCAGATAAAAAACATCATCGAGCAAAACGAGATTGAAGAGGCCATCATCGCACTGGAGTCGCGGGAGCATAAAAAGATCAGCAACATTCTTACTGATCTTTACTCAACGGATGTCATTGTTAAGATCATCCCTGAGATGCACGATATCCTGCTGGGCTCTGTCAAAATGACTTCCATCTTTGGAACGCCCTTAATCCAAATACAGTCGGGATTATTGCCGGCGTGGCAGCAAACCATTAAGCGCTTTATCGACATCGTTGTGTCCGTTGGCTGCCTGGTTTTGCTATCTCCTGTTTTTCTGGTTACTGCCATTATGGTAAAGCTGTCATCAAAAGGTCCTGTTTTTTACCAGCATGAGCGGATTGGCCGCCACGGAAAACCCTTTATGATGCACAAATTCAGGTCAATGTATGTTGACGCTGAGAAAAACGGACCACAGCTTTCTTGCGAAAATGACCCGCGCATCACTCCTTTTGGCAGGTTTATGCGCAAGGTAAGGCTCGATGAGATCCCCCAGTTCTATAACGTTCTGCTGGGGTATATGTCTCTAGTGGGCCCCAGGCCTGAACGTCAATTCTATATTGACCAGATCGTTAAGAAGGCGCCTCACTACAAGCTTCTTCAAAAAATCAAACCAGGGGTCACAAGCTGGGGGCAGGTAAAATATGGCTATGCCGAAAATGTTGATGAGATGATCGAAAGGCTAAAATACGATCTCTTGTACCTGGAGAATATGTCGCTGGCCGTTGACTTTAAGATATTGATCTACACAGCGCTAATTATCATGCAGGGTCGCGGAAAATAACCCCGTCATATCAGGCCTGCTTCTATCAACTGCACAACCTCCTCAATCATTTGATCATCTCCGAAAGGGTCATATTCCGTTTTAAGGTTAAACCCGAAAATGCGCCCGAATGACTGCCAGAAAACTGCTGAAAATGCACCCCTGAATTCTCTGAGTATTTCATAGGAAGTATGCTGGGTCTCCCTGTCGATAAGCTTGATTAGTATTAATCCTTGCGAAAAAGTCAGCTTTTTAAGGTCCTCCTCAAACTGAGCCCTGATCTGCTTTTCAACAGCCTCTGTGAATCTGCGCCGGTCACGTTCATTGTCAATCTCCAGAAGGATATCGCTATACTCTCTGAACATATTGCCTGCCAGGCTGGCGTAGGGATAGGCGGCTTTAACATTACGTACCATCCGGCCATATCGTCTTGCCTCACGCCGGCTTTCAAACTGCCGCGGTGCAAATACATCCACGGGTAAAAGTTCAATAACCAATATGGTGTCACCTTCAATTATGTGCGCAGCAACGGTGCGTCCCCCCATCACGCTGTCGGGCTCAATGGCAAAGGCGGCAAAGCCTTGCGTGGCAGCCCAAAGAGTGAAAACATAAATAATGCTGCAGAGATACCGCATGATACAATACATAAAACATCCTTATAAATAAGAACGCTTCAATATACAAAAAATTTTAGAGAAAGCCAACCGCCTGGCAATGATTATGACGCCACCCTAAACCGCTCAACGTCAGCTTTATCAAGCCGCCTATGGGCATACTCCAGGGTTAAATGAAAGGTTTCAGCTTTGCTTGTGGCAGATGGAATGTCATACATGGCATCAAGCATGATGAGCTCGCAGATAGAGCGTAAGCCACGGGCACCCAGTTTGAACTCTATGGCCTTATCAACAATGTAATCAAGCACTTCGTTATCAATTTTTAGTTTCATATTGTCCATCTCAAAGAGCTTGGCATACTGCTTTATGAGGGAGTTCCTGGGCTCGGTAAGGATCTGACGCAATGCATTCCTGTCCAGTGGGTTCAGGTAGGTAAGTACAGGCATACGGCCCACCAGCTCAGGGATCAACCCAAAACTTTTCAGGTCTTGCGGGGCGATGTACTGCAGCATATTGTCACGGTCGATGCGGCCACTTTTCCTGACACCGTAACCAATGGCGTTGGCTTGCATGCGCGACATAATCCTTTTTTCAATGCCATCAAAGGCGCCGCCACAGATAAACAAAATGTTCTGGGTGTTCACCTGCAGCATTTTCTGTTCAGGATGCTTCCGTCCGCCCTGAGGCGGTACGTTAACAACAGCGCCTTCAAGCAATTTCAGCAGGGCCTGCTGTACACCCTCACCAGAAACATCGCGGGTGATGGAGGGATTGTCCGTCTTGCGGGCAATCTTGTCAACCTCGTCAATGAACACGATGCCACGTTCGGCGGCAGCCACATCATAATCAGCCACCTGAAGCAAACGCACCAGTATGCTTTCAACATCCTCGCCCACATAACCGGCCTCGGTGAGCACCGTGGCATCAGCAATGCAAAACGGCACCTGCATTTTTTTGGCAATGGTGCGCGCCATGAGCGTTTTCCCGGTGCCTGTTTCGCCAACCATCACGATGTTCGATTTTTCAAGCTCTACGCCATCAATGTCGTCCTCGCCCGGCACAATGTGGTTAATCCGTTTGTAGTGATTATAAACAGCAACTGATAAAACCTTTTTGGCATCCTCCTGGCCTATGACATACTGGTCGAGGTGCTTCTTGATCTCTGCAGGTTTGAAAAGCTTAAACGATGGGATTTTGTTACGCTTCTGGCGCATATCCTCCTCAACCACTATTTGTGAAGCCTGCCTGATGCAACGCTCACATATGTGGGCATCCAGCCCGGTAACGAGCATCTCCACCTGTTCATCTTCACGCCCGCAAAAAGAACACTTTTCCTTCTGCTTGTTTATGTTTCCTGATTTTTTTGACATTTTGCCGTGCTATTTATCTGCTTGCTTCTTGTTTGATATCAACACCTCATCAATCATGCCATAATCTTTCGCCTCCATGGCTGTCATCCAGTAGTCGCGGTCGGCATCCTTCCATATCTTCTTATAGTCCTGGTTTGAGTGCAATGCAATGATCTCGTAAAGTTCTTTTTTGATCTTCTGAATCTCCCGCGCGGTAATCTCAATGTCAGAGGCTTGCCCTTCGGCGCCACCCATCGGCTGGTGAATCAGGATCCTGCTGTGCTTCAAAGCCGTGCGCTTTCCGGCTGCACCGGCACTCAGCAAAACGGCACCCATCGAAGCGGCCATCCCCGTACAAATGGTTGATACGTCAGGTGCGATGTACTGCATCGTATCATAAATGCCTAAACCGGCATAAACTGATCCGCCTGGTGTGTTAAGATAGATCTGAATGTCTTTTTTGGGATCAACCGACTCCATATAGAGCAACTGGGCCTGGATGATGTTAGCCACATAGTCGTTTATGGGAACGCCAAGGAAAATGATGCGGTCCATCATCAAACGACTGAAAACATCCATTGTGGCGATGTTCAGCTGGCGCTCCTCAATAATGGTTGGACTGATATAATTGCCATACGCCGAGGTATAATCGTGCAGGCTGATGCTGCTGATGCCTGCGTGCCTGGTGGCATATTTTTGAAAATCATCGTTTCTGCTCATAGCTTATTCTGTTTTTGATTCGTTTTGGGCATCATCTGCCACTTCATCCTTGTTATATTTCTCTTTAACAATTTTCTCAAAATCTTCCATCGAAACCTCTATCTCATTCAGCTTTAGCTTTTCTTTAAAAACTTTCATCATCTTCATATCATACAAGTGGTCATATACTTTCTTGACCTCTTCCTCTTTTCCGCCAAGTTCCTGAACATATTTTTCGATGATCTCCTGAGGTATGTCAGCCTGTCCGTATTGCGCCAACTGCGTCCTGATAAAGAATTCAAGCTGCGTCTTTACCTCTTCAGGGCCTACTTCCACTTTATGGGCCTTGATGAGGTGGTTTTCAATCAATTGCCACCTGAATGCATCGGCAGCCTTTTCAAACTCTTCATCAATCTGTGCCTCTGAAAGCTTTTCCTTGTTATTTTCGAGCAACCATTTCTTTAAGAATGACTCAGGCAGGGGCAGCGTTGTTATCTCAATCAGTTTTTCAGAGACCAGGTTTCTGAAGTGCTTGTCAACATCGACCTGGTATTGCTGACTGATCTGTTTTGCCAGTGATTCGCGAAAAGCCTCTTCCGTTTTGATTTCCATTCCGGGCGCTGCCTTTTCATAAAGTTCTTCATTGAGCTCGGCAGGCTTTATGCGGCTGATGCTCTCGACGGTAAAACGATAATTTGCACCGTGATCTGCGAGCGCCTCCTTTGTGACACCCAGCATGGCGGCAGCTTCGGCTTCAGAACCCACGGCCTTCTGCACATCCATGGTGATCACGGAGCCGGGCTTCAAGCCGATGAGCTCATTTTTAATATCTTCATCCTTAAGAAAACGTATATACACATTGGTTTTGTTTGTCACGCCTCCTTCTATGGGGTTTCCGGCATCATCAAGCTCGGCGAATTCACCAAATAAGACATCGTCTTCTTCGGAAACACCGGGATTCACATAATCACCATGCCGCTTGCGAATCTCGCTTACAAAGTCATCCACTTTTTCGTCTTCAACTTTGATTTTATGATAGTCCACCTCGATATCCTGCGAAAGTTCAAGTTCAATATCGGGCGCGAGGCCTATATGGTAAACAAATGAAAAATCACTCTTAGCGGCATCCTCAGAAATGTCAGATGCAGCCTGGTCAAGCATTGGGTTACCAAGAATATTCAGTTCTTCTTCTTTGATGTATTCAAAAAGCTTGTCGGCCTGCAGTTTGTTAACCTCCTCGAGGACAACACCTCTGCCATACTTCTTTTTTACCAGGCCCATGGGTACTTTGCCGGGTCTGAAGCCAGGCTCGTGCATCTTTTTTTGAAGATTTTTGAGCTCCTTATCAACCTGCTCGCGATAATCCTCTTCGTTGACTTTCATGGTGATCGTGGCCTCCAGTGGCCCGGTGTTCTCCTTAACAATTTCCATAGTTGAGATCCTTGTTTCTGTTTTACTGATTTGCAGTGTGGTTACTTTTCCTGTAGTTTGTTATCATACAGGCACTTTATTATTACGAAGAATGTTTACAAAAACTTTCATCGTGCCTGAAAAAAAAAACAAACCCGGTTTTCAGCACCAAATTTGTTTGCTGTATTTTGATATCATTTGTGCGGATGAAGGGACTCGAACCCCCACGCCTTTCGGCACCAGATCCTAAGTCTGGCGCGGCTACCAATTACGCCACATCCGCATTTATAGCCAATTGGGTTGCAAAGATACGATATATTTTCGAATTAAAACAAAAAGGCTATTCGATGTTTACACCGGCAATGGCTTCGTTGATATTCAGGATGCTGTCGCCGATCTTTTCACATGACGAGATGATCTTGTTGAAGTAAAATCCACCTTTGGCATGTGTGGGGTGCTGCTCAATGTCGTGGATAACAGCATCACTGATGCGATCGCGGAAAGCGTTGATGCTTTTTTCCAGCTCATTGGCGGTTTGAATATTCTTGCGTGCCTCATGGATGCTGGTTTGCAGGTTGCTCAGCATGAGGTCAAACCCATTGTTTACCAGCTTAAACATTTCAAAGAGATCGCTGCGCTGCGACGGGGTGAAGTATATCTTCTCCTTCTTCTTCTCAGCAAGCAGGCTTGCCATTTTAAAACAAACGTCGCCAATCTTTTCAACTTCGCTGCTTATCAGACGCATCCTCCTGAGCTCCTCTGCCGCCTGGCTGCTGAGTTGCTTCCGTGATATCTTGATAAGAAAGGTTGTGATCTCCACTTCAACCCTGTCGGTGATCTCTTCGTATTTGCTCACTTTCTCCAGGAGGTTCTGGTATTCTTTTTTATCGGTTTCGATGATCAGGGCAGGAATGAAGTTAAACATGCGGTGAGCAAGTTCCGTGAATTTGCGCACCTCTTTCTTGGCCTGGAACACCGACAGCTCAGCCATGTGCAGGAATCCGGAGCTGAAGTATTCAAGCTGTGGCCGTTCAAATTTCTTTCCTTTTGAAGGCAGGATGTATTCGACAATGATCACCAGGTATTTAACAAAACCTATCAGCAACAACGTGTTTGTGATGTTAAATACCGTATGGAAAATGGAAAGCCCGATCGGTATCATGGTGGCTGTTTCCATTGGTGAGCCAAGTCCAAAATGGACCATAAAGTGATCAATCTGGTTCAAAAAGAATCTGAAAAACACCAGCATCCATATAATCCCGATGATATTGAATATCGTATGCGCAAGCGCAGTTCGTTTGGCATAAACGTTCCCCACGAGCGCAGCCAGGTTTGCAGTGATGGTGGTACCGATGTTCTCGCCCAGCACAATGGCAGCCCCGTGCTCAAAACCGATCCAACCGTAGTTACACATCACCAGGGTAAGTGCCATGGTGGCACTTGACGATTGCAAGACAATGGTAAGCAAGGTGCCCAGTCCCAGAAATAAAAACGTACTATAAACGCCATAGTCTGTCATCTCCTGCAAAAACCTGAACATTTCAGGGTTTGTCTCGAGGTCAGGTACAGAGTTTCGCAAAAAATCAAGGCCCATAAACAACAATGCAAAGCCAAGCAGGATCTGCCCCATGGAGTTAAAGCGTTCGCGTTTATTAAGCAAGAGCGGAAAACTGATTCCGATAAGCGGTATGGAAATCGCTGATATATTGAGTTTAAATCCCAGCAAAGAAATCAGCCAGGCAGTGGTAGTGGTCCCTATGTTCGCCCCCATGATCACACCAATTGATTGCACGAGCGTCATCAAACCGGCATTCACAAAAGAAACGACCATGACCGTGGAGGCAGAGGAGGATTGCACCAGTGTGGTCAAAAGAAAACCGGTCAGCACCCCGATAAAACGTTTGCTTGTCATGGCTGCAAGGATGGAGCGCATCCTGTCACCGGCAAACTTCTGGATGCCCTCGCTCATTGTCTTCATTCCAAAAAGGAACAAACTTAATGATCCAAACAGCGTCAGGAAGTCAAAAAAGCCAAAGCTCATAAGCCATCAATTTGGTAAGGCAAAAATACGCAAAAGAACATCTTTTCCAATACACCTGTGACATTTTTCAAAAAAAGAATTCAGAAACATTGATTATCAGGGGCATTTGATATCAATAAATGAATACCTTCTCAATAAGCTTCTTTCCTGTTGGAGGTTTAACTGCGATGAAGTATAGCCCCGGTGCAAACCCGGAAACATCTGCCTGAACCACCACAGGAGAAGTGAGGGTAGTGCCTGTTTTTCGTAAAAGGCTAATACCCGCAGGTGATATGAGTTCAACGCTAACTGATCCGGCATGACCATGAATATGAATGGCAACATTTTTGCCTGCCCTGTCATAAACAACATGAATGCCGGCAGCTGGAGGATCATTATGAGATATGCTGCTCACATAATCCGTGATGCCGATTTGCATTTGCACGGGCAGATGGTCTGACATATTGAAAAGTGCAAGGATCACTTCCTGGGGCACCCCGCTCTGGTTTGGAGGAGAAATCAGCGATTGGTTAAACCGCAGGCCATCCTGTCCGATCGCATTGTAAGAATCTTCAATGTACACCATCCCTTGCCATCCTTCCATTATGCTCTCAGTCGCAAGGATAAAGTCGTATCTATCGTCCATACCGCCTGTTACAAAGCAATCGTGCTGGCCTGTGCGGGTGCTCTGGGTATGATAGGGCGCCATTTCCGGGTTGTTCCACCACACACCTGGCTGGTCAATGGGGTCATGAAACCTGATGCTTTCATTCGGGTGATAGGTGATCTGCTGGAATGCTTGCTCGTAGGAGGAGTTCATGTTGAAATCGCCCATAAACAGCAGGTTGCCCCTGATATTCATCTGGTCTATGTAACTCATCACGGCTGATGCTTCCTGCATTCGCCTTTGCTGGTCACCGCTGCTGCTTCCGGCTTTCATGTGGGTAACAAATACGTGCAGGAAGATGGTATCATTTCCCTGCCCCAAAAGTGGGTCATTGTAATAAAGCGTGTAAAGGTTGATGTCACGGACAACGGCTGCTGCCACATCCTCACTGTACAATACAAACTTTTCGGTATTGTAAAACAGCATATTAACAAGGCCGGAACCCGTGGTGTTGGTATAGCTTACGTGCGCGTAGCCCGTGCGGCCATCAGCATTCAACACATGATCCCTGATGCGTGTGGCATTGGCAGGATCCGGTCCCATTTCATTTACGGCGAAAAGGTCAGGCTGGCTATAAGCAATGATGGTGCGCAGATGGGCATCCTTATCGTCAATGTTATTGTTTTGTGAATTGCAGAAAGAGGTATAGTTGCCGTAAAACAAAAGGTTGTAAACCATTACGGAGACGGTATCCCGTGGTGTAACAGGATAAACGGACAGCGAGATCAGCAATGGCAAGAAGAAAACCAGTATTTTGCGGAAAACCATCGGCAAATTGTTATGGCAGGTACGGATACTTCAATGCCACAGGCAATGAAGCCTGTGGCATTGAAGATATTTATACATTTTTATTGTACAAAACGAAAGTTTTTGCCGGGATAGATGGCTGTGTCGCCCAGCATCTCTTCGATGCGAAGCAGCTGGTTGTATTTCGCGATCCTTTCCGAGCGGCAGGCTGAACCTGTTTTGATCTGTCCCGTGCCGAGCGCAACGGCCAGATCGGCGATTGTGGTATCCTCTGTTTCGCCTGAGCGGTGACTCATGACGGCAGTATATTTGTTTTTGTATGCCAGTGTAACTGCATTGATCGTTTCGGTAAGCGACCCGATCTGGTTAACTTTAACGAGTATCGAGTTGGCCACATTCGAATCAATTCCTCTTTGCAGGCGGTTTACGTTTGTCACAAACAGATCGTCTCCAACCAACTGAATCTTTGAACCAAGCTTCTCTGTCATCAGTGCCCAGCCGTCCCAGTCGTCTTCGTCCATGCCATCTTCAATTGAGATGATGGGGTACTTGTTAACCCAGTCGGCCCAATAGTCAACCATTTGTGCGGGAGTAAGTTTGTCGCCGGTTGACTTGTGCAGGTGATATACCTGTTCTTCCTTGATGAAATATTCGCTGGCGGCAGGGTCCAGTGTCAGGAAGATGTCTTCACCTGGCCTGTAACCAGCCTGTTCAGTGGCTTGCAGGATAAGCTGCACGGCTTCTTCGTTTGACTTAAGGTTAGGAGCAAATCCGCCTTCGTCTCCAACGTTTGTTGAATAACCTTTTTTCTTCAATACTGCTTTCAGGTGATGGAAGATCTCAGCACCCATCCTGATAGCTTCAGAAAAAGAAGCAGCACCAACCGGCATGATCATAAATTCCTGGAAGTCAACGGAATTGTCTGCGTGTGAACCGCCATTCAGGATGTTCATCATAGGCATGGGGAGGGTATTGGCGTTGACGCCCCCGATGTAGCGGAACAATGGCTGTCCGGTTTCCTGCGCCGCAGCGTTGGCTGCAGCAAGCGAAACACCCAGTATAGCATTGGCTCCGAGCGTGGCTTTGTTGGATGTGCCGTCGATTTGAAGCATCATCTTATCAATCAGGGTCTGATCGGTAACGAGGAGCCCTTTGAGTTCATTGTTCAGGGTTGTATTTACATTGTTCACGGCATTTTGTACGCCTTTCCCAAGGAACAGTTTTTTGTCACCATCACGCAGCTCCACGGCTTCGTGAACACCGGTTGAGGCGCCGGACGGTACAGCTGCGCGACCCAAAAAGCCGTTTTCAGTAATAACTTCTACTTCAATGGTGGGGTTGCCCCGGGAGTCCAGTATTTGTCTTGCATGTATGTTAATAATTGCGCTCATAATGTAATGATTTTGTGGTTAATATTTTTCTCTGTGTATTTTAATCCTTGATAAGCCTGGTGCAAAACAGGCATATTCAAGCATAGTAAATCGTTTGAGGAATTAAAAAAGAATGAATGGTAAAGGTACGCAATTTGTGCCAAATAAAAAAGGATAAAGCATCTGATTCTCTTTATCCTTTTTTAAAATGCTTTGAGATGGTTTTTATTTCCCGGTCTCTTTATCTTTGTCTTCCTCGTTATCAGACTTTTTTTCAGGGTCAGTTTCCTTCGAATCAGCTTCTGCACCGGGTTGTTCCTCTGCCTTTTCAGTTTCCTGTACTTCTTCTGCCTTTGCTTCGGTTTCGGTTTTCACTTCAGCATCAGGAGCCTCTTGTTTGTCAGCCGAATCAGCTACAACTTCGGGGGCTTCAGTCAGTTGCTCATCAGCGGTGTCAACTGATTCTTCCTTAGGCTGTTCTGCAGTGGCAGCCGGATCTTCTTTCTTTGGCGTCCTGGCAGCAATTTGTTCTGTTTCCTGATCATCGGCAGATTTGCCGCGACGGCGTCCTCTCCTGGTTCGTTTTTGCTGGGTATCCTCTTCGGTTTGGAGCATATGTGTGTTATAATCAACTAACTCAATAAAACACATTTCAGCACCATCACCCTTACGGAATCCTGTTTTAAGTATGCGGGTATAACCGCCTGGCCTGTCAGCTACCTTTTGTGAAACTTCACGAAACAACTCACTCACAGCATATTTGTTTCTCAGGTAGGAGAACACTGTACGGCGGGAATGTGTACTGTCTTCCTTGGATTTGGTAATCAGCGGTTCAACATAAACCCTCAGGGCTTTCGCCTTCGCTATGGTAGTAGTTATGCGTTTATGGAGTATCAGCGATGAGGCCATATTTGACATGGTCTTCTTACGGTGGGCTGATTTTCTCCCCAGGCTGTTAATTTTCTTTCTGTGTCTCATTATTATTATTCCTTATCTAATTTATACTTTGATAGGTTCATACCAAAGTTGAGGTTCTTTGTTTTGATCAATTCTTCAAGTTCAGTGAGGGATTTTTTGCCAAAGTTCCTGAATTTCAACAGGTCATGTTTGTTAAGCGCGACAAGGTCGGCCAAAGTTTCAACATCTGCAGCTTTGAGGCAGTTTAGTGCTCTGACTGACAGGTCGAGGTCAACCAATTTCGTCTTAAGGAGCTGGCGCATGTGCAATGAGGTTTCGTCAAATTCCTCACTGGCGGCCTTCTCTTCCGTGTCAACGGTGATCTTTTCGTTGGAAAAGAGCATGAAATGATGAATCAGAATCCTTGCGGCTTCTTTGAGCGCGTCTGTTGGGCTGATTGAACCATCCGTCATGATTTCGATAATAAGCTTCTCATAGTCAGTTTTTTGCTCAACCCTGTAGTTATCCACATGAAAGGTCACATTCTTTACAGGTGTAAATATTGAGTCAACTGAAATGAGTCCTATTACGGGATTCAGGCTTTTATTTTCTTCTGCAGGAACATATCCGCGGCCTTTTTCAATCGTAAATTCGATTGAAAGCTTCACGGAGGGTTCCATGTGACATATCACCACATCAGGGTTTAGCACCTGGAAGTTGGCAAGGACATTATTAAGATCACCGGCCTTGAATTGCTTCTGGCCCGTGATATTGACAGAGAATTTTTCACCCTCAGCATCTTCAACCTGGCTCTTAAAGCGTACTTGTTTCAGGTTAAGGATGATCTCAGTAACATCTTCTACAACCCCTTTGATGGTTGAAAACTCGTGTTCAATGCCTTCTATCTTTACTGACGTAATGGCGAAGCCTTCCAGCGAGGAGAGCAGTATGCGCCTGAGGGCATTGCCGATTGTGATGCCATAACCTGGTTCAAGCGGACGGAATTCAAATTTCCCGAATCGCTCATCAGATTCGAGCATGATTACTTTATCCGGTTTTTGAAAAGCTAAAATTGCCATTGGTAAGGGTTTTTGTGTTGAAAAAAGTAAGCTGATATTACTTGGAATACAATTCCACAATAAGCTGTTCCTTAATGGTTTCAGGGATTTCTTCCCTTTCGGGCAAATTCATAAACTTGCCTTTTTTCAGTTCTCCGTCCCATTCGAGCCATGAGTATCCTGATGACCTGGACGCCAGGGAGTCAAGGATCACCTCGAGGCTTTTTGACTTTTCTCTTACGCCAACGATATCGCCGGGACGCAATGTGTATGATGGAATGTTTACCACCTTGTCATTCACGGTGATATGACGATGACCTACCAATTGCCTTGCTGCACGGCGCGTTGGAGCAATGCCCAGCCTGTACACTACGTTATCAAGGCGGGATTCGAGCAACTGAAGCAGTATTTCACCGGTAATACCTTTTTTGCGGACTGCCTTCTTGAAGGTGTTAGAGAACTGCTTTTCAAGCAATCCATAAGTATATTTTGCCTTTTGCTTTTCAAGAAGCTGAACGCCGTATTCTGATTTCTTTCTGCGCTTTTTCATCTGGCCATGCTGGCCAGGCGGATAATTCTTCTTTTCAAATGCTCTGTCAGCCCCAAAAATCGGTTCTCCAAACTTACGGGCAATCTTGGTTGTTGGACCTAAATATCGTGCCATTTTATTTTCTTATACTTTATATTGATGATTTACAAAAGCTATTATACCCTTCTTCGCTTGGGTGGGCGACAGCCGTTATGCGGCAGTGGTGTTACGTCAACGATTTCCATCACTTCCAGGCCTGCCGAGTGCAAAGTACGTATTGCTGATTCCCTGCCGGAGCCGGGACCTTTCACAAATACTTTGATCTTTCTCATTCCAAGATCATATGCAGTCTTTGCGGCATCGGTAGCTGCCATCTGGCCAGCATATGGGGTGTTTTTCTTGGAACCCTTAAAACCCATCTTTCCGGCTGTTGACCAGGAAATTACCTGTCCTTGCTGATTGGTCAGCGTAACATTGATATTGTTGAAAGAAGCGAATATGTGTGCCTGCCCTACAGGCTCCACCTTAACAACTCGCTTTTTGGCACTTCTGGCGCCTCTGCTTGTTTTTGCCATAGTCTTTTTAAATGGTTTTTTCTTCTGATCAAGCGGTGAATGCACACCTGCTTCAAAATTATCTATTACTTGGTTGCCTTCTTCTTGTTCGCAACGGTTTTTTTCTTCCCTTTACGCGTACGTGCATTGTTCTTGGTCTTCTGCCCTCTCAGCGGCAAACCGATACGATGACGGATGCCACGGTAGCTACCAATGTCCATCAATCGTTTGATGTTCATCTGGACCTCTGACCTCAATGATCCCTCTACCTTATACTCTTCGTTGATTACATTACGTATCTTTGTCAACTCCTGGTCGTCCCAGTCGTCCACTTTTTTGTTTGGATCAACGCCGGCAGTTTCAAGAATCTTCACTGCATTGCTGCGTCCAATGCCGTAAATGTAAGTGAGGCTGATTGCACCTCTTTTGTTTCTGGGAATGTCAATTCCGGCTATACGTGCCATATTATACTGTTTATATGGTTGAAAATTTTATCCCTGACGTTGTTTGAACTTGGGATTTTTTTTATTAATTACAAATACCTTGCCCTTCCTGCGCACTATTTTGCACTCGGGACTTCTTTTTTTTACCGACACTCTGACTTTCATTTCTGCTTCTTTTATGATGTTGCTACTATTTGTATCTGAATGTAATTCGTCCCTTCGTAAGATCATATGGTGACATTTCTACCTTTACCCTATCGCCTGGCAGGATCTTGATATAGTGCATACGCATCTTGCCGGAGATATGTGCAGTGATCACATGTCCGTTTTCCAGTTCAACCCGAAACATCGCATTCCCAAGGGATTCGATGACGGTACCATCTTGTTGGATTGAAGCTTGTTTTGCCATATCGTTTAACGAATGATGACTAAATTGTTTTTATTGTTTTTAAGTGACTCTTCAATGTACGCAAAAGTTGACAATTTTTCAGGTTTACCATTGATGACTGCTATTGTATGTTCATAATGACCCGATGGTTTTCTGTCGGCCGTGCGGATTGTCCATCCGTCCCTTTCCTGCAGCACATAACGGCGTCCAAGGTTTATCATTGGTTCAATCGCTACTACCAATCCGTTTTTTATCTTTTCGCCACGCCCTTTCCTGCCATAATTGGGCAGCTCTGGTGCTTCGTGGAGTTGTCTGCCAACGCCGTGTCCGATTAACTCTCTTACTACAGAGTACCCAGCTTTTTCAGCATTAAACTGAATAGCCCAGGATATATCGCCCAGTGTATTTCCTTCTACCGCCTGCTCTATGCCCAGAGACAAACATTTATACGTGGTCTTCAACAGTTTCTTTACATCATCCCTGATCTCTCCAATGGCAAATGTGTAGGCAGAATCACCATAAAAGCCATTCATTAACACACCGCAATCAATGGAGACAATATCACCTTCCTTGAGCGGTTTGTTGTTGGGAAACCCGTGAACCACTACCTCATTTGGCGAAATGCACAATGTGTATGGAAAACCCTGGTAACCTTTAAAGGCCGGTACTCCGCCGTGGTCGCGAATAAATGTCTCAGCAAGGCGATCCAGTTCAATGGTTGCCAGGCCGGGGCGTATTATTTTCGCCAACTCACCGTGAGTCTTTGCAACAAGTAAAGAGCTTTCTCTGATTAATTCAATTTCTTCAATCGTCTTGTAAAAAATCATTTTACAGAAACTTTATCCGGCCATTCCCATTGGTGACGAGCGACCTTTAATGCGACCTGATTTCGTGAGGCCATCGTAATGGCGCATCAACAGGTGACTTTCGATTTGCTGCAGGGTATCCAGCACCACACCAACCATAATAAGCAGCGAGGTGCCACCAAAGAACTGGGCAAACTGTCCAGTTACTCCCATTAAGCTTACAAGGGCCGGCATAATGGCAACAAATGCCAGGAACAAGGACCCCGGAAGCGTAATCCGCGACATCACATTATCTATGAACTCAGCAGTTCGTTTTCCAGGTTTTACCCCTGGAATAAAACCACCATTTTTCTTCATGTCCTCTGCCATCTGATTTGGATTGACCGTGATGGCTGTATAGAAATATGTAAACAGGATGATCAGCGTGGCAAAGGTGAAGTTATACCAGAATCCGGTAAAGTTTGACATCGTAGCTGCAAAGCCACTCAATGCTTCAGAAAATCCCGCCAATGTGATTGGGATGAACATGATGGCCTGTGCAAAGATGATGGGCATTACCCCGGCGGCATTCACCTTGAGTGGGATGTACTGACGCACGCCACCATACTGGCGGTTCCCGACAACCCTTTTCGCAAATTGAACAGGTATGCGGCGCTGTCCCTGAACCAACAGGATAACCAGCACAACAACCGCCATCAGGATGACAATTTCAACCAGGAATACCACCAATCCGCCACCAGCCTCTTCCATACGGGCAATAAACTCGGCCATAAGTGCGAAAGGCAGCTGGGCGATAATTCCCACCATAATGATCAGTGAAATACCATTTCCGATGCCTCTTTCGGTGATGCGTTCACCAAGCCACATAACAAATAGCGTTCCGGATATCAATATAATCACGGAAGAGATCATAAAATACAGTGAGGGACCAGCCGATGCAGGGTCAAATGGTGAAATGGCTTCCGGGGGAAGCTGTGAAACCAGGTTTGCCAGGTAGGCTGGTGCCTGTGCGGCACAAATAAAAACAGTTAAATACCTGGTGATCTGGTTGATCTTCTTACGACCACTTTCACCTTCTTTCTGGAGTCTCTGGAAATAGGGGACTGCAACACCTAAAAGCTGTATCACAATGGAAGCACTGATGTATGGCATGATCCCCAATGCAAAAATAGAGGCATTCGAAAATGCACCTCCGGAAAACATGTTTAAAAGTCCCAACAGACCATCCTGGGTCTGGGCCTGAAGCTGCTGCAGCTGTCCGGGATCAACACCGGGAAGCACGACATAGGAGCCGAGCCGGTAAATCAGGATGATACCTAGGGTGTTTAGAATCCTGATGCGCAGGTCTTCAATATGATAAATATTCAGCAGTGTTTGAAAAAATCGTTTCATTCCTGAGCTTTATATCCGGTTAACAGTTCCGCCTATGGCTTCGATTGCTTTAACAGCAGTATCAGAAAATGCATGGGCAGTAATATTTATTTTAGCAGTGAGTTTTCCCCTGCCTAGGACTTTAACCAAATCATTTTTAGAGACCAGACCATTGCTGATCAAGACCTGGGGGTCAATGGCTTCTAAACTCTTTGCTTCTGCCAGTTTTTGCAGAACATCGAGATTAATGGCCTGATATTCAACACGATTTCGGTTTTTAAAGCCATATTTGGGAACACGTCTCACCAATGGCATCTGGCCACCTTCAAAGCCCGCTTTGCGACTGTACCCAGAACGGGATTTAGCTCCTTTGTGCCCTCGGGTAGCAGTGTCGCCAGCACCGGAACCTTCGCCCCTGCCTATTCTTTTTTTGCCGCGCACAGCTCCTTTTGCTGGTTTTAAGCTATGTAAATTCATTATGTTATAAGTTTATCAATGTTTTACAATAGGATATTATTCCGTTACCTCTTCCACCGAAAGCAAATGCCTAACCTTGTTAATCATTCCTTCAACCTGTGGAGAGCCATTCACAACAATCGAACGATTCATCTTTGTGACTCCCAGAGCTTCCAACGTTCTCTTTTGATCGATGGGTCTGCCGATTTTACTTCTGACCTGAGCTATTTTGTACTTTTTCATTACCGATTCAATATTTATTTAGCCGTTATATACTTTTTCAAGGCTTACCCCACGCTGCTGTGCCACAGCAAGTGGGTCACGAAGCTGAATGAGTGCATCAATGGTCGCTTTAACAACACTGTGCGGGTTGGATGAGCCTTTGGATTTTGCCAAAACGTCGGTTACGCCAACACTCTCAAGTACGGCACGCATCGCACCACCGGCAATTACACCGGTACCATGTGCTGCAGGCTTGATCAATACCCTTGCCCCACTATACTTACCTTCCTGTGAATGCGGGATGGTGCCTTTGTGGACGGGTACTTTGATCAGGTGTTTCTTTGCGTCATCAACACCCTTGCTTATGGCCGTGGTTACTTCCTTGGCCTTACCAAGCCCATAACCCACAACACCGTTCTCATTACCAACAACTACAATTGCAGAAAAGCTGAATGTTCTACCGCCCTTGGTTACTTTTGTAACACGTTGAATGCTGACAAGTCTGTCTTTGAATTCAATCTCGCTGGACTTAACTTTTTTGATGTTTACGTTTGCCATAATTTAGAATTTTAAGCCTCCTTCCCTGGCTCCTTCTGCTAATGATTTAATTCTACCATGATAAAGATAACCGTTGCGATCAAAAACAATGTTTTCTACGCCGGCTTCTTTTGCCCTGTCAGCGATTACCTTGCCCACCTCTTTTGCTTTTTCAGTCTTCGTAAGCTTTTTATCACCGATGTCTTTAGGCTGCGAGGAAGCCGCGGCCAGGGTTTTGCCCTCAAGGTCATCAATGACCTGGGCATAAATGGCCTTGTTGCTTCTGAAAACAGATAGCCTGGGCTTCTCTGTTGTACCACGCACTTTTTTCCTGACGCGATACTTTATCTTTGTTCTTCTGTTGAGTTTCTTATTTGTTGCCATCCTGATTAGGGAATTAAAAATTTTGACTGGGATTACTTGGCTGCTGCCGCTTTTCCGGCCTTCCTGCGGAGAACTTCACCCTGGAAGCGAATACCTTTTCCTTTGTAAGGTTCAGGCTTGCGCAATGAGCGTATCTTCGCGGCAACCTGGCCAATCAGCTGCTTGTCGTGCGACTCAAGAATGATGGTTGGCGGCTTTCCCCTTTCGGTGATTGTCTGCAATTTAACCTCTGAAGGTATTTCAAAGAATATGCCGTGCGAGTAACCAAGGGATAACTCCAGCATTTGTCCGTTATGTGAAGCCTTGTATCCAACACCTATCAGCTCCTGCACAATCTTGTAGCCTTCTGAAACACCAAAAACCATATTGTGGATGAGCGAGCGATAGAGCCCGTGCAATGCTTTATGACGCTTTTGTTCACTGGGCCTTTCAACTGTGATTACCTCACCTTCAATGTTTATGATGATATCTTTGTCCACTGCCTGGGTAAGTGCTCCTTTGGGACCTTTTACCGAAACCTCATTGTCTTTTGAGACCGTTACGGTAACGCCGGCAGGGATGTTTATGGGTAATTTTCCTATTCGTGACATTTTCTATCTCCTTTAGCTTACGTAACAAATTACTTCTCCGCCAACATTCAACTTGCGTGCTTCCTTGTCGGTGATAAGTCCCCTGGAAGTGGATATGACCGCAATCCCAAGTCCGTTGAGTACCCTTGGCAGTTCCTTACTGTTGCAATAACGACGAAGGCCAGGGCGGCTTACTCTCTTGATTTCGTTAATGGCCGGAAGTTTGGAAACAGGGTGATACTTAAGGGCAATTTTAATGATGCCGGGTATCTTATCATCCTCAAATTTATAATTGAGAATGTAGCCTTTGTCGAAAAGAAGCTTTGTGATCCCTTTCTTCATGTTTGATGCAGGAATTTCAACAACCCTGTGGTTGGCCTTTATGGCATTCCTTATTCTTGTCAGATAATCTGCAATTGGATCTGTTATCATTACTTATTTATATATGATGTTAAAAAATATCTTACCAGCTGGCTTTCGTAACGCCGGGTATTAATCCATTGTTTGCCATTTCCCTGAAGTTGATACGGGATATTCCGAACTGACGCATATAGCCTTTGGGCCTGCCGGTTAACAGGCAGCGGTTGTGCAGACGCACGGGGGATGCATTTTTCGGCAGCTTTTGCAAGCCTTCCCAGTCGCCTTTGGCTTTTAGTTCGGCTCTTTTGGCAGCATACTTAGCAACAAGTTTTGCTCTTTTAACCTCTCTGGCTTTCATTGATTCTTTTGCCATGCTTCTGATTATTTATTCTGGTTCTTAAATGGAATTCCAAATTCGCGGAGCAATGCAAATGCTTCACGGTCGGTGTTGGCAGTGGTAACAAAGTTGATGTCCATGCCGTTTATTTTGTTTATCTTGTCGATATTGATCTCAGGGAAGATGATCTGCTCGGGCACTCCCATTGAATAGTTGCCACGGCCATCAAAACCTTTGTCATTAACGCCTTTAAAATCGCGAATACGCGGCAGAGAAACAGCTGCAAGCCTGTCAAGAAATTCATACATCCTGTTGCCGCGCAATGTTACCCTGACACCGATGGGCATGCCGCGCCTCAGCTTAAAGTTTGAGATATCAAGCTTTGACTTGGTAGGTACGGCCTTTTGTCCTGACACTTGTGTCATCTCTTCAACGGCTGTATCAATCAGCTTCTTGTCAGTTATTGCATCGCCAACACCCTGGTTTAAACAAATCTTTACCAGTTTGGGAACCTGCATGGGGTTTGTGTATTCAAACTCCTTCATCAAAGCAGGAACGATTTCTTTGGCGTATTTTTCCTTAAGTCTTGGTGTATAGCTCATTACTTAATTTCCTCCCCTGTCTTTTTGGAATATCGTACCAATTTGTTGTTGCTGTCAAGTTTTCTTCCAATGCGTGATGGAATGCCTTTGGGGTCAACCACCATGAGGTTTGAAATATGAATACTTGATTCTTTTTTTACGATGCCGCCCTGTGGGTTGGCAGCATTTGGCTTCGTATGTTTGGAGACCATATTGATCCCTTCCACGAAAGCCCTTTCTTTTTTATGATCTACCCTGAGTACTTTGCCAGTTGCTCCTTTTTCGTTGCCGGCAATCAGCTTGACGGTATCTCCTTTTTTTATGTGTAACTTGCGTTGCTGCATAATTAATAAATTTATAGCACCTCGGGTGCCAGCGAAACGATTTTCATAAATTGTTTTTCACGCAATTCCCTGGCAACGGGGCCAAAGATACGCGTACCACGCATTTCTTCCGTGGCTGTAAGCAGTACCACTGCGTTATCATCAAACCTGATGTAGCTTCCATCTGGTCGCCTGACATCTTTCTTGGTTCGCACTACAACGGCTTTTGAAACCGTTCCCTTTTTGATGTTGCCTGAGGGTAGTGCATCTTTTACTGTCACGATGATCTTATCACCGATACCGGCATATCTGCGGCGTGTACCGCCTAACACCCGGATGCAAAGTACCTCCTTTGCTCCGCTGTTATCTGCTACCGAAAGTCTGGATTCTTGCTGTATCATAACTACTTAGCTCTTTCAAGTATTTCAACTAATCTCCAACATTTGTTCTTGCTTAAAGGCCTGGTTTCCATAATACGAACCGTATCGCCAATATTGCATTCGTTCTTTTCATCGTGAGCCATAAAACGCGAAGAGCGTTTTACGAATTTCCCGTACTTTGGGTGTCGTACCCTTCGCAGAACCTCAACAACAACAGATTTTTCCATCTTGTTGCTTACAACAAGACCTGTCCTTTCTTTTCTGGTTTTCCTGATTTCCATCTCAACTTTGAGTTTACTGTATGTTTTCTAATTCCCTTTTCCGGAGTTCTGTCAGGATTCGGGCAACTGTCTTGCGATAGTCTTTTATCTTCATCGGGTTCTCCAGCGGAGAAACCGCATGATTCATTTTCAGTTTCCGCAATTGCTTCCGTTCTTCCTCCAAACGTTCATGGAGCTCGCCGGTTGACATTTCACGAATTACATTCTGCTTCATCTTTGCGTGAATTTTATTTAATTTACAGCGCCCCGGTTTTTCCGGTATGAGAAGAACTCACCTTTTGTCAGCGATAAACCAACCTGATAAAAGTCCTCCGCAAAAAGGCTGCAAAGTTACATTATTTTTGTGAATAAATTTGATAATTATCCAACATAATCTCGTCTTACAACAAATTTTGTAAGCACGGGCAGTTTTTGTGCTCCAAGGCGCATGGCTTCCTTTGCGGTTTCAAGCGTAACACCTTCAGCTTCAAAGAGCATACGTCCGGGACAAACCCTTGCCACAAAATACTCAGGTGCACCTTTACCTTTACCCATCCTCACCTCAGCGGGCTTTTTGGTAATGGGTTTATCGGGAAATATCCTGATCCACAGTTGACCTTCACGTTTCATTCGACGGGTAATGGCCTGACGGGCTGCCTCAATCTGGCGACCAGTGATCCAATTTGTGTCGAGCGACTTTATGCCAAAAGAACCAAAGGCTAACTCAGCACCACGTTTGGTGTTGCCTTTCATCCGGCCTTTTTGCATTTTTCTGAATTTGGTTTTCTTAGGCTGTAACATTATATAATAATTTACCTGTTTGACACTTCAATAACTATCAGTTTTTCTTCCTCTTGCCTCCGAAGCGTCCGCCACCTCCCTGTGGGCGTGCACCTTTAGCAGGCTCTTCAATAAATGGGGTAAGCTCAGGTTTTCCAAAAATCTCACCTTTGCATATCCATACTTTTATACCAATGCGGCCATAAGTAGTATGCGCTTCAACCGGTGCATAGTCGATATCGGCACGAAGAGTATGCAGAGGGATACGCCCCTCTTTGTAAGTTTCAGTCCTTGCCATTTCAGCACCACCAAGGCGTCCGCCCACGGTTACCTTAATACCTTCTGCTCCCATGCGCATGGTAGAAGAAATCGCTGTCTTGACAGCACGGCGGAACGAAATACGCCCCTCAATCTGCTTCGCAATGTTCTGGGCTACCAGGTAAGCGTCCAGCTCCGGTCGCTTGATCTCACTGATGTTGATCTGTACTTCTTTCTTGGTCAGCTTCTTTAGCTCTTCCTTGAGCTTATCTACCTCCTGACCCCCTTTGCCAATGATAATTCCCGGACGGGCAGTATTAATATTCACTGTCACAAGCTTCAGTGTGCGTTCAATGAAGATTTTTGATACCCCTGCCTTAGCCAAGCGTACGTATAAGTACTTTCTGATCTTGTCGTCTTCAACCAATTTGGCTGCATATTGCCTTCCGCCATACCAGTTAGAGTCCCATCCTTTGATGATGCCAAGCCTCAGGCCAATTGGATTTGTCTTTTGTCCCATCTGAGAAATATTTATTCGTTTGTATTTTTACTATCAACATAAAGGGTTACGTGGTTCGAGCGTTTCCTGATGCGGTGTGCCCGCCCCTGCGGTGCCGGACGAAGACGTTTTAGCACACGTGCACTGTCCACGTAAATGGTTTTCACGTAAAGATTGCTATCCTCAATGCGAACCCCTTCATTTTTATTCTGCCAGTTAGCGATTGCTGAAAGCAGAAGCTTTTCGAGCCTCTGTGCAGCATCCTTCTTGGTATATTTTAATATACCCAGGGCTTTATTTACTTCCTGACCCCTGATCATATCCGCTACCAGTCGCATCTTTCGAGGCGAAGTGGGGCAGTTGTTCAGCCTGGCAAAGTATTGGGTCTTTCTCTCTTCCTTGAGTTTTTCAGCCCTGATGTGTTTTCTTAATCCCATTGCTAGTACTTATTTATTTTTTGGATTTATCTTTTTTCCCGGCATGACCGCGGAAGATGCGTGTTGGGGCAAACTCCCCCAGCTTATGACCTACCATGTTCTCCGTAATGTACACCGGTATGAATTTGTTGCCATTGTGCACGGCAACGGTAAGACCGACAAACTCCGGTGAAATCATTGAGGCACGCGACCAGGTCTTTATCACAGTTTTTCTGCTGCTGGCTGCCATGGCAAGCACTTTTTTCTCCAGCTTGTGGTGTATATAAGGTCCTTTTTTTAATGAGCGACTCATATTCTATTGTTTTACCTGTTAACGATTCTTTATTTCTTTCTTCTTTCAACAATGAGCCTGTTGGAAGACTTTTTACGATTGCGGGTTTTATATCCTTTTGCAGGCAATCCCTTGCGGCTTCTTGGATGTCCTCCTGAGGCGCGACCTTCACCACCACCCATCGGGTGATCAACGGGGTTCATTACCACCGGGCGGGTACGCGGACGACGGCCAAGCCAGCGATTGCGACCAGCCTTTCCTGACATCTCGTGCATGTGGTCAGGATTCGACGTACTTCCAATGGTAGCCTTGCAGGTAACCAACACCATGCGGATCTCACCCGAAGGAAGCTTAAGCGAAGCATACCGGCCTTCGCGGCTCGTAAGCTGGGCATAGGTGCCGGCACTGCGGGCCATTTTTGCTCCCTGTCCAGGCTTCAGTTCAATGCTATGCACAACGCTACCAAGGGGAATGTCACGCAAAAACAGGGTGTTGCCTACATCAGGCGTTGCTTTTTCACCCGACATGATCGTTTGACCAACCTGTAAGCCATTGGGCGCTATGATATAACGCTTCTCACCATCAGCATAAAACAATAATGCGATCCGGGCTGACCTGTTCGGGTCATACTCGATGGTCTTAACCACGGCAGGAATACCATCCTTGTCGCGCTTAAAGTCAATAATGCGATAACTGCGTTTATGGCCACCGCCAATGTAACGCATGGTCATTTTACCCCTGTTGTTTCGTCCACCACTTTTTTTCTTGCCTACGACAAGGCTCTTCTCAGGTTTTGAGGACGTTATGTCATCAAAAGCACTGATGACCTTGTTGCGTTGCCCGGGAGTTGTGGGTTTAAATTTTCTTAAAGCCATAGATCTTTATATATTGCTGTAAAAATCAATTGTTTGACCCTCGTGCAGTGTTACGATGGCCTTTTTAAAACTATTTTTCCTGCCCGACTGTATGCCGGTGCGTGTGAAACGGGTTTTGAGCTTGCCCAGGTAAACCATTGTATTGACAGAAGCTACCGTTACATCATACATTTCCTCAACAGCGTGGCGAATCTGCGACTTGGTGGCCGCCTTGCTCACGATAAAGCCATAACGGCTGGGGAACTTCTCTGATACCGCAGTCATCTTTTCGGTAATAAGAGGCTTAATTAATACGTCCATTTCTATTTAATTTATGGGGCAGTGGATATCACAACCCATTATCGTCTGTTACTATCTATTTAAGCAAAATGTTCTCTATCTCAGCAATAGAATCTTCCACAATCAGGAGCTTCTCAGCGTGAAGAATTGAGTAAGTGTTCAGGTCTGATGCGACCATCACCCTCGCCTTGGGAAGGTTACGAGCTGAAAGCTGAATCGTGTGATCGGTATCCGGCAATACTAGCAGCGTTTTCTTGTTCTCAAGGTCAAAGTTTTTCAAAATCTGCAGGTATTTTTTGGTAGCAGGGGCTTCCATTGTGAAGCCTTCAATCACCATCAGGTTGTCATCCTTTGATTTGTATGACAAAGCTGACTTGCGGGCGAGCCGTTTTACCTTCTTATTGATCTTGAATGAATAATCACGGGGTTTCGGTCCAAATACGATACCACCTCCGCGCAAAAGCGGTGACTTGATATTGCCAATCCTGGCAGCTCCTGTACCTTTTTGCCTGCGAAGTTTACGGGTGCTTCCCTTGATCTCACTACGTCCCTTGGTGCTGTGCGTGCCCTGGCGCTTGTTGGCCATATACTGCTTTACATCAAGATAAATGACGTGATCATTAGGTGTAATTCTAAAAACCTCATCATTCAGGGTTACGGTTTTGTCCGTCTTGCTTCCTTCTATGTTATAAACTGCTAACTCCATCGCTCAAGAATTAAATATGATCCATTAGGTCCGGGAACAGAACCTTTTACAACTACTATGTTTTTTTCGGGTATGAGCTTCATGATCTGCAGGTTGATCATTTTCACCCTGTCTCCGCCCATGCGGCCGCCCATGCGCATTCCTTTGAATACGCGGGATGGCCAGGATGATGCTCCAAGTGAACCGGGTGCCCTGTTGCGGTTATGCTGGCCATGCGTTGCCTGGCCTACACCTGCAAATCCATGACGCTTTACCACGCCCTGAAATCCTTTACCCTTACTGGTACCTACCACATCAATAAATTCACCTTCAATGAAAATATCAGCCGTGAGCACATCTCCAAACTCTTTTCGCTGCCCCTTCTCAAAACGGGTAAATTCAGCGATCATCTTTTTGGGGGTAGTCTTTGCCTTCGCAAAATGCCCCCTCAGGGCTTTGGTCGTGCGGCTCTCTTTCTGCTCATCAAAGGCAAGCTGGATGGCTTCATAGCCGTCCTTTTCCTTGGTTTTGACCTGCGTTACAACACAGGGACCGGCCTCAATGACTGTGCAGGGGACATTTTTCCCGTCAGCATCAAAAATGCTGGTCATTCCTATTTTTTTTCCAATTAATCCAGACATTGTTTGTCGTTTTTATCTTTAGGCTTTCCTTATTATTTTTCTTAGACCTTGATTTCAACTTCAACACCACTGGGCAGCTCCAGCTTCATCAAAGCATCAACGGTCTTGGATGAAGATGAATAAATATCCAGCAGCCGCTTGTAAGAGCAAAGCTGAAACTGTTCCCTTGACTTTTTATTCACAAAAGGGGAACGCAAAACAGTAAAGATCCTCTTGTTTGTTGGCAGCGGAATTGGTCCGTTCACGACTGCTCCTGTTGTCTTTACCGTCTTTACGATTTTCTCGGCAGACTTATCCACCAGGTTGTAATCGTATGATTTTAACTTAATTCTAATTCTGTGACTCACGGCTTATTTTTTTTTGTAAAAAATGCTTAAACTTTTATACCATATAATTTAAAGATCAAATCATCAGAGATACCCTTTGGCACTTCCTGGAAATGGCTGAACTCCATTGTGGATGTAGCCCTGCCACTGGTTAGTGTGCGGAGTGATGTAACATATCCAAACATCTCAGACAGTGGCACCATTGCATTGATGACCTGGAGGTTTGTCCGTGCAGACACGCTGTTCATCTGGCCACGGCGACGGTTCAGGTCACCGGAAACATCACCAAGATATTCTTCGGGTGTAAGGACTTCAAGCTTCATTATCGGCTCAAGCAATACTGTGCTTGCCTTCTTGCAAGAATTGCGAAATGCGATCTTTGCCGCCAGTTCAAATGACAATGCATCCGAATCGACACTGTGGTAGGAACCGTCCAGCAACCGAACCTTGATGCTTTCCACCGGGAAACCGGCCTTAACTCCATTCTGCATCGCAGCCCTGAAGCCTTTCTGAATTGCAGGAATGTATTCTTTGGGGATATTGCCACCCTTTACTTCGTCAATAAACTGAAGTCCTGTAACGCCCTCATCAGCAGGCCCTATCTCGAACTGAATGTCGGCAAACTTACCCCTGCCACCAGTTTGCTTTTTATACACTTCCCTGTGGGTAACAACGGAGGTGATGGCCTCTTTATAGGCGACCTGTGGCGCACCCTGGTTGGCTTCGACGTTGAATTCGCGTTTGAGCCTGTCAACCAGTATTTCCAGGTGCAGTTCACCCATCCCACTGATGATCGTTTGACCACTGTCAGGGTCTGTCTTTACAACAAATGTGGGATCTTCCTCTGAGAGTTTCTGCAATGCAGCATTCAGCTTGTCAAGATCTGCCTGTGTTTTGGGTTCAACAGCAACGCTGATAACTGGTTCAGGAAATGACATGGACTCCAGGATGACGGGGTGCTTTTCATCACATAATGAATCGCCTGTGTGAATATTCTTGAAGCCAACGGCTGCACCAATGTCGCCTGCCTCGATGCGTTCGATCGGGTTTTGTTTGTTGGCGTGCATCTGCAAGATGCGGGAAATACGTTCTTTTTTGCCTGTTGATGCATTAAAAACGTAAGACCCTGAAGCCAGCGAACCACTGTAAACACGGAAGAAACACAAGCGGCCTACATAAGGATCGTTTGCAATTTTAAAGGCCAATGCTGCAAATGGTTCGCTTGCATCGGCCTTGCGTATAATGGGTTGTTCTGTTTTTGGATGTATGCCCTCAATCGCTTCTACATCGAGCGGTGAAGGCAAATATTTGACCACGGCATCCAAAAGTGCCTGGATGCCTTTGTTTTTGAATGCTGAACCACAAAGAACCGGTGTAATTCGACGGTCGATAGTGGCTTTGCGTATGATGGTGATCATCTCCTCTTCCGAAATGGAAGTCGGATCAAGAATGAACTTTTCAAGCAGCTCTTCACTTTCCTCAGCACAGCCCTCCACAAGCTTCGTTCTGTACTCAAGTACCGTTTCCACCAGTTCGTCAGGCATTGGTACTTCGACAAAACTCGTACCCAGTGTACTGTCTTCCCATACAAAAGCTTTGTTTGTGATCAGGTCAACAATACCCTTAAACTCTTCTTCTTCTCCGATAGGGATTTGCAGCGGAATTGCATTCATGCCAAGGCGCTTACTGATCTTTTCAACTACGGCAAAGAAATCGGCTCCGGCCCTGTCCATCTTATTAATGAAACTGATGCGTGGCACCTTGTATTTATCTGCCTGGCGCCATACCGTTTCAGACTGTGGTTCAACACCGCCAACCGCACAGAATAGTGCTATGGCGCCGTCGAGTACCCTTAGGCTCCGCTCTACCTCAACGGTAAAGTCAACGTGGCCGGGGGTATCAATGATGTTGACCTTATAGGGTTTGTCCTTGAAGTGCCAGAAAGTGGTGGTAGCAGCAGATGTGATGGTGATGCCTCTTTCCTGCTCCTGAACCATCCAGTCCATGGTGGCTGAGCCATCATGTGTTTCGCCCAGACGACGATTCACGCCGGTATAAAACAATATCCGCTCGGTAGTGGTAGTCTTACCGGCGTCGATATGTGCCATTATACCGATGTTGCGCGTGTATGTTAAATCTCTGGGCATATATTTCTAAAAACTGCTATTGTATGCTTGTTTTCATTAAAACCTGAAATGCGAGAATGCCTTGTTGGCATCTGCCATACGGTGAGTGTCTTCCTTACGCTTGTATGCTCCACCTTCTTCCTTGCTGGCTGCAATGATCTCACCTGCCAGTCTGGCAGCCATTCCTTTTTCATTGCGCTTACGTGCGAAGGTGATCATGTTCTTTATACCGACTGACATCTTCCTGTCCGGACGTATTTCGCTTGGGATCTGGAATGTAGCACCACCGATCCGGCGGCTGCGAACCTCAACGGCAGGAGTTACATTGGCCAGGCCCTTTTTGAATAATTCCAGGCCATCTTCCTTGGTCTTTTCCGAAACAATGTCTATGGCATCGTAGAAAACATTGAATGCAAGGTTCTTTTTGCCCTGCAGCATCAAATTATTCACGAAACGGGTCACCAGGGTGTCGTTAAACCTTGGATCAGGAAGCAGGATGCGCTTTTTTGGTCTCGATTTTCTCATGATAGTTTATTGTTATATGCTTCTGATTATCAACCTAGTTCTTGGCCTTGGGCCTCTTGGTTCCATATTTAGACCTGCGCTGATTGCGGCCTTCTACCCCACTCGTATCCAAAGCACCACGAATAATGTGATACCTTACACCCGGCAGGTCTTTCACCCTGCCACCTCGTAACAGCACGATGGAGTGCTCCTGGAGGTTGTGACCTTCACCAGGAATGTATGCATTCACCTCCTTGCCATTCGTTAACCTTACCCTTGCTACCTTACGCATAGCCGAATTAGGCTTCTTGGGAGTGGTGGTGTAAACACGTACACATACGCCGCGGCGCTGTGGACAAGAATCCAGGGCCGGCGACTTGCTTTTATATGTTACCTTCTTACGCCCTTTGCGAACCAATTGCTGAATTGTTGGCATATTTTAATCTCAATTAATGTAAAAACTTCGCTTATATTTAATTAATTAAATCTCTTCCGTTTTTTGGGAGTGCAAAGGTAGAAGTTATTTTTTGAATTCCAATAATGTTTATAAAATAATTTTACCGCTGCCATGCAATTTGGCTCATGGCAAGCAATGACACCTCCCGCTTTTGGGGGCACAAAGGTAGGAATTTTATTTAAATGTTTTTATGAAAAAACCCTAAGCGCAAAAAATATTCTCAAATAATCAGGGAATCGCAAGGATTCAGCGGAAAGAAAAAACCCGGCTACGCCTCAAAACCTGTAGGCAGCCCGCTCCATATCTGAAACATTTCGGAAAGGCATGGGAGGATTGAGATGCTTCCCAAGAAACTGATATATCTCGAAGCGGATGTCGCGCCCCTGGCGGTGGTCCATCCTGTCAAAAGAATGCCCGCCGGGAATATCATCATAGATGCGGTATTCAAAAGATTTATTATGCGCCTTTAAAGTATTGATCAGGTTTTGTACTTCAAGTACGTGTACATCTTCATCAATGGTGTTGGTATGTATCAGCAAGGGAACTTCGAGCTTGTGCGCATGAAACACAGGTGAGCGGCGACGATATTCTTCAATGTTTTCGTGTACTCCCTGCCCGATATGATGTTCGGCTGCAAACCAGTCGAGCTCATAGGCCGGACGTTTGTAACCCATGCGTGCTACCAGGTCACTCACAGGTACACCGGCAAATACAGCCTTATATGCATCAGGGTGCTCAAAAGCATTCATCAGTGAGATCATCCCACCGTGACTCCAGCCAATGAGTCCAACCCGCCGCGAATCAACAATCTCATAATTCTCAAGCATCATCAGCATGCTTTCGTGCACATCATCATTTTCAAGGCCGCCATAATCGATCAACTTATGGTGCCGTTTGCCGTAGCCGGTGCTGCCCCGATATTCCGGAGCAACCACAATATA
>SKOK01000112.1 GCA_007120085.1 Bacteroidales bacterium
AAAACATATATGCCCTTGGCAAAAGCACCGGTTGACAGGCTAATGTCATAAACCCCGCCATAATTGTTTTTCAGCATGGCCTGACCCTTCATGTCATACACCAAAACACTTCTAATAGCTTGATTGCTGATGATGTTTACCCGGTCACCGAAGGGATTTGGATAAATGCTGATGCTCATTTCAGCTTCAGCGACAAGCTGTGTTGATACATCGAAATTTGCAACAAGCAATTTATCAGTGGCAGGCATGGTGAATGTATGATCAGCCATATCAGAAACCACGGCTCCTTCTTCATCTGTCCAGCTAATAAAAAAATAACCCTCATTGGGTGTGGCCGTAATGCTTACCTGTGTGCCTGCAACATAATCCCCGGCACCTTCAACGCTGCCACCATGAGGAGGCTGCATATTCAAAATAAGCTCATGGAGGTGCGGATAATTGTGGGGGCCCGGTTCGCCCTGCCATTGCAGGTAAGGATAAGTAATGTTATCAACAATGCCCCATATTTCGGCAAAATCCCAGTTAACAAAACTGTTATGCTGCAACATTTGCAGGGTTGTAAGACCTTCGCCTGCCGCGGAATAATCCAGACCACTGCTGTTTATATCCCAATAGTTATTCCGGAAATCCACTTCATCGTCTTCTTCATCAGGGATCCATCCAAGCAATCCTCCTGATTCAGTTTCACCTGCAATTTCACCAGTAGAATAATTATTGAAAATTTCTCCGGTGAGCCACCCCTCCCATAA
The DNA here is from genome assembly GCA_007120085.1 of Bacteroidales bacterium. GTDB lineage: Bacteria > Bacteroidota > Bacteroidia > Bacteroidales > UBA7960 > PUPG01. The sequence goes on from SKOK01000112.1 coordinate 750, forward strand.
TCCTCCAATTAATCCACCAACTTTTGATTGACCTGTTACGCGTCCGCTTGCATAAGAATTTTTGATATGACTGCTGCTAAATCTTCCGACCAATCCTCCAACAACTGCATTTCCATTTACATCGGCTGTGCTAAAGGAACCATGAATATGTCCGCTTGCAGCAAGCCAGCCGATCAGTCCTCCAGCTGCATCTTCTGTATTATTAACCGTGCCTGTAAAAGAAGAGTTTACTAACATGCTGTTATTAATTTGCAAGCCTCCCGCAATACCTCCCACGAATGATGTTCCGGCCACTTCGGCATTTGCATGAATATTTTCGAGAAAACAATTGTTATGAATTAAGCCTGCAATGCTGCCAACGAATTGATTGCCAGCAACCGCACTTGCATTAATATTTATATTGCGTATTGTTGATGAGTTATAAATATCCCCTGACAATACACCAACGCGCATATTTCCAACGATGCTTGCATTTTCGAAATTTAAATTTTGCACCAAAACACCATTATCCATTAACCCAAACAATCCAACAAGTATTTCTTCCGGCCTGTTTATGGTAAGATTATAAATAGAAAAGCCATCGCCGTCATAGCTGCCGTTAAAACGGCTATGATTTCCTCCGATTGGATGCCACCCCTCCCCCTGGCTCCAGGGCTCAACACCCAGATCAATATCAGCAATTTGTTTGAAGTGATCTCTGAGATAATACCTGACCACATTTAATTGTTCTGCAGTTGAGATAAGATATGGATTCTCCCGGGTGCCATTGCCCCCACCGAAACCTTCGAAAAAGAATGCGCTGATTGTGTTGGACGGCTGGCTTTGATCTGTATCATAAACCGCAGTAACATAGTAGCTGTAGAGCGTACTCAGTTCCAGACCGGAATCGGTGAAAGACGTATTACCGTTCACAAAATCAATCAGATATCCATCTCTGTAGATATTGTAACCGCTTGGATTTCCAACTGATGGTGCGTTCCAGTAAAGAACAATGCCTGTTTCAGCCAATTCTGCTCTTAAATATGAAGCCGGAGGATATGCAGGGGGAAAGTTAAAACCCTCAGCCTGCTGCTGCCATGAAAGATACGGATAAGAGCTGCCTTCTTCAATGGTCCAGATCTCTGTAAAATCATAATTGTTGAAGGTGTTTTGCTGCAGCATCTCAAAAGTGTTTTTTGGGACACCCCCTGCAGAAATCAATTGAGCGGTGGTTTCAATATTCCAGTGTGCATCATGGGTATCATGGCCAAAGCCAACCAACCCCCCGCTATTACCGCCTGAGGGACTAAATACATATCCCGTGGCATAGGAGTGATCTATGATGCTGAAGTTGATCCAGCCTGCCAGACCACCAATATTTCTATAACCCGAAACACTACCGGTTGCATAAGAATTTGTAACCAAACTGTTTGTTTCGATGGTGCCTGCCAGGCCGCCAATAGAATGGCCTTCAGCAAAAACATCAACATTCGCAAAGCACTGGTCTATAATGCTATGGGATATACTTACTCCGACCAGGCCGCCAGCCCGGTTTCCATGAGCAATTATTTCGCCTGTGGCAAAGCTTTTGGTAACCAATGTATTGTAAATGTATCCGGAAATAGCCCCCACATTGCTGTGTCCATCAATAATAACATCTTTCAGGCCAATGGCATTTATGCTGGCGTCGGCTGCAGCACCAAACAAACCAACGTAATCCTGTGAAGGTCTGTTTATCGTCAGATTGTGAATGGTGAATCCGTTTCCATCATAATTACCCATAAAAAAACTCTCATCCTGGAAATGGCCTATTGGTTCCCAGCCTTCGCCCTGATTCCAGGGTGCAACACCCAAATCTATATGGGCGATTTGCTTAAAAAATTTACCGGAATTATCTGCTCCCAAAAAATACCTGATGTTATCCAGGTGCTCTGCTGTTTCTATTAGCCAGGGGTCGGCTTCTGTTCCTGAGCCCCCGGCAAAGTATTCTTTATCACAATATTGAATAACACTTTTCAAAGAAACATCAGAATATGAATGTTCAATATCGTCAGTAATTGATCGAGGAGTTACACCTCGGGTGTCATTTACGATCGTGTGGCCGGCACCGCTGATCACACGATTGGGGTGGCCTTGCCATTCGCAATGTGTTAATTGAGTCTCCTGCCCCATGACACTGGAGAACGTAAAGCCCAGCATCAAAAAAAGTGTCAGTGTTTGTAAGGCCTTCTTCATAAATGAAAATGTTTATGCGCTGAGAACGCTGTTTGATACATTTAACCTTCAACAAATATATGGCATATATTGCATCTCTTACAGTAAATTTAAAAAAACATTTTGATTTATATAACAAAACCCTAAACCCTTTAAGCTTTTAATTTAAAGCACAAGGGTAAGGGTAGGGGTAAGGATAAGAACCTGGGGTTAACTGCAAAAAGTTTGAGCAGGGGTTCAACAATATTGTCGTCACTGTTTTACCAACTTCTCCACATATAGCCTGTCACCCTGCAGCACACGCACCATGTATATACCAGGGGGGCTGTCACCCAGGTTGAACTCATGCCTGTTTTCATTAAACAGCGTGATTTGCTCTACCATTTGCCCCATCAGGCCATAGACCTTAATCTCAGTTGTGGCGTTTTCTATTGATCCAGACAGTTCTACCGTAAAGATGCCCCTGGTAGGATTTGGATAAACTTTTATGGCTAATTCATCCGGGAGAGAATCTTCAAACACATAATCAGGACTTATATCAACCGGGGGTACTGCTACAACGGCTTTTTCGATGTCGCAGAAAAACCCATCCGGATCAATCCATGCGCGCAGGTAGCCATTGGCTTGAATAAGCACACCGGGTAACAACAGTACAGACTGACCGGCCACCAGGTTGATGTGGCCACCGCTTTCCACCACCAGGTCCTGCACAATTACCGTTTGAAGGGCGTCAAAGCAATATTCTTCCCCATCGGTAACGGTTACATTTTCAACCAGGTTATTCAGTGGCTCATCCCCCCAGTGGATGCGGTTAAATGGGTCGTTCTCATACGCTTCGCCGGCAAAGTTTCCGCTGAAGTTGGTGAAGGTTACCTCACCGATGTTCAGGGTTTTAGATACGTTATAGAGTTCATGGCCAGGCGTAGCAATGAAGGCCACGCCATCGATGGTAAGCGTCTGGTTGTTGTTGATGGTAAGAAAGGTGCTTCCTGCTGTGCCGTTTTGGAAAACACTGTTGTTGAGCGGCCATGAAGGGTCAACCATTGCGCCTGGCTGGATATTCAGCCCGTTGCCGCTCATTTTTTCAAAAGTGGCGTATTCGGCGCCGATGGTTCCGCCGGAACTAACAACAAACACGAAGTATCCGGCTGATGTAACGGTAACGGGATTGCCATCCTCGCCCATGAGGGTGAGTTTGCCGCCGTCGTTAACGCTGAGTGTTTTACCTTCGCCAAGTATTAGGGTGGAACCTGATTCGAGTTTGAGGTCACCGTCATGATCAATATCAACATCACCATCCACATACATGATTGTTCCACCTGTCATGATGAAGCTGGACCCTATTTTGATGTCCTGTGCCAGGGTCATACTTGATGAGAGGAGAATTGAAAATATAAAGGTCAGAATCGTTTTCATTTTTTTCTTGTTTAAAATTTTAATAACACCTTGGTTATTGACCAATTAGCGCATTACCTTCCGGCGCGTCAATTAAAAGGCGGGTTGTTATTAAACCGCTCCATTGTGTGGCACCGGGCAACAGCCTGATATTACTACCGTTGGTACATTGGTTAAGGGCGTGCGAAAAGCTTCCATATGGCTGGTTATAGGCGCCATATCCCCCACTTGAGGAGCCAGATGTTTGGGTCCAGAATCCATCGCTGGCAGCTGTGGGCCAATCATCTTCGTTAAGGCCTTGTAAT
>SKOK01000142.1 GCA_007120085.1 Bacteroidales bacterium
GGGCGGCTTCTACGCTGTATATTGACCTTGCCTGGTCGCGCCTGTCGTCAGAAACATTTGGCCTGGCCAGTTGGTCACCAAAGGGGTTGTTCTCGTAGTCGAGTTTGCCTTGTTCAATAAATGGAGATAACACCCCGGCATTCCAGCTTTGAATGAAATTTTCGACTGAAGCGAATCGTCTCTTCGATAGTATGAGGTTGTATTCGCTGGTGGCCAGCGGGCTGGCGTGTGAGGTGAATATGATTGTATAATCCCTGCACTGTTCCATTTCTTCTTTAAGGTATCTTGTTAGCCATTCCAATTGCTCCATCCCTTTTTCTACATCCTGAAAGAAAGCATTCAGTTCTTCCTGGCTGCTCACACTGTTGCGGTAATAATCATCCTTTCTGAGCATATATGAATGAAAGGTCTGCTGATAGGTTAAATTAGTGGTTGGATCGGTCGATCTTGGGTCAGGTCTGTCGTTGTCAAAATATACTTCAAAATACCCTTGGGCGAGGGTTTCTTCCTCAATTGGGTCAATAACTCTTTTCATTCTCAAAGTAAGAATATAGTAACCGTTTCGTTCAACGAAGCTGTCAGAAACGACATCTTTGTCCTGATACCCCTCTTTTGAGAGATTGAAATGATAATTGTAGAAAATAAGATCGCCTGTATGCAGGAATCCATGCCCTTGTTCAGATGTAAGCAGCTCTCCTTCGGCAGGTTCGGCAGTGTATACTGCCAGGACATTTTCCAGTGGCTCTTCTGTTTCTTCATCGAGTACTTCCACATAAAAATCGTATTGTGGCCAGATTGGTCCAATGATATCAAAGACATAGATGTCATCGGTAAAACCTTGTACATCCCTGTTAGATGCAAAATAGCCCGAGGCTTCATTTTTAAAGGTGATGGAGAAGTCGTCATGTATGGTATTAAAAGGTTCAGGGAAAAGGTAGCGAATGTCATTTCTGTACAATACAAGGTCAAGTCCACCTTTTGTTTCAATGTGGTTTGAAGCATAGATCAAGTCTCCCCAGGGCGACATGGCCGGGAACACTTCATCGTAAGGCGAGTTGATTTCCTGTCCGAGGTTTTCGGGTTCACTCCACCTTTGTCCATTCCATTTTGATTTATAGAGGTCGAATCCCCCTTGGCCTCCTTCGACGTTAGAAGAAAAATATAACAGGCTGTCCTTGTTACAGTAAAAGGGATGCTGCACGGAGAATTCCGTGTCGTGCAGTGGAAACTTTTGTCCTTTGTCCCATCTGTTATTTGTTCTGACATAATAGTCGAGATAGAGGTTGAAGATGCCATCTGAAGAAAGTGTGGGGTGGTTTCTTGTGATAATTAGCAGGTTGCCATCTTCGGATATAGCCAGTGGACCATCATGGTTGGGTGTATTCAGATCTTTGGGCAGTGCGTCAGGAATATTGGTTGATATGCAGTCATGGATAAAAGCATGAACGTTTAGAAAAGGATTCCTTGTAAACTCATATTCTCTGCTGGTTAAATCTCTTGAGGAGGTGATAAAAAGTAAGTCTTTCCAGAAAAATGGGGAGAAGTCTTCTTGTGGCGAGTTTGAACAAAAGGGGCTTATCCTCGCTTGCAAATCCCATCGGTTGGAAAAGTATCCTGTATTTTGTGCATAAGGTGATTGTTTGCCTAAGCGCAGGGCGGCATGCTGGTAATCTCGTTTCTGGTAAATCGTTTCAATTTGTCCCAGTGCATCAGCTCTTTGATACATTTCGAAAGCTTTTTCAAACTCGCTTCTGATAAAAAGAGCTTCAGCGTAATGGATTGTGTAGGTTGAATCACCCCTGTTGAGCGCTCTGAGATACATTCTCTCTACCTGCTGGAGGTCCATCCCAATAATGTTGTCCGTAGCTGTGCGATACTGCGCATTGGTTTCAGAAGAAAAACATAATGCAGCCAGAATAATTATAAATGTTTTCAGGAATTTAGTTCTCATTGCTTCATTTTTTTTAATTTGACGGTAGTCAGCCTTTTTTGCTTTACAGAGGCTTTGTCTTAATCTGGACATTAGTTTTTATTAGTCATGTCAATTGACAATTATAAGAAATATCTTGGAGACCTGAAGCGATCTCTCTCTCTTCCCCAAATAAATCTGAGGGAAATTTCGTGTGTTTGCTTGGTGACGAGGTTGAGGTTGTTGGTTGGATACTCATAGACATAGCCAAACTGCCAGTTTTCGGCAATCCGCAATCCCACAAGGAAACCTACTGCATCCACCCATCCATCTGTCAGGTTGGATCGCATGACGGGGCCGAAAGAAAACACGTCATCATAGACAAATATTGCATTTAGATCGAGCTGTACGGGGGCATCGTCGGCATATTTAAAGAGCGTACTTGGCACAAACACAAATGATTGTGCCATATGGATGTTTGTGCCGGCATAGGCGAATAGATGTCGGTTCTTTTCATTAAAAAACAGGTAGTTATCCGGGTCATACACTTGCAGGTCTTTGACAAACACCCTTGGCATTGAAACGCCAAAGAATGATCTCTGTGATGACAGCAACAGTCCTGCACCAGCATTCAGCATAATTCCGGAGTTGATGTTTTCAGCGAAATACGGGTCACCGGGCTGGAGGTTCTGGAGCCTTCTGAAATAAAAGTTGTGATTTGAAGCCATCCCTCTGATGCCGGCTGAGAGCCTCCACCTGTCAGACAGCCTGGCATGGTATGCCAGGTCTGCCTGCAGTTGAAAGTGTTCTTCGATGCCGAGTTTATCCTGGTACAGGCCAACGGCCAGTCCCAGCTGCCTTGGCAGCCGGAGGTTCACATAAGCCGTATTGGTGTTTGGTGCCCCATCAATGCCCACAAACTGGAAGCGTGACAGCACGCCCCACTGGCTTACGTTTTCAGCCCCGGCCTGGGCAGGGTTCAACACGGAATTGTTAAAGATGTATTGCCCGTACATGGGTTCCTGTTGTGCTTGCACCACTGAAGTGATCAGCAGTGTGGCCAGGGCAATTATTGTTTTTAACTTTTTCATCTTATTGTGTTTTTGTGACAGGTCGAGCCCTGTCATTACTGTATCTTGTGTGACAGGTCAAGCCCTGTCATTACTGTATCCTTTGTGACAGGTCAAGCCCTGTCATTACGGTGTGATTACCTTCCCAGGTATATGAAACCTGATAATGGCTCCAAGTTCGGATCGAGCTGGATCAGCCAGTAATAGGTGCCTGCTGGCAGTTTTCCGTCGGACTCTGTAAGAATACGTCCCCTGTTGGGCGTTCCATCCCAGTCGTTTTGATAAGGGCTGGCTTCATACACCAGGGTTCCCCAGCGGTTAAACACTTGTACCTTGTTGTTGGGGTATCTTTGCAATCCGTTGATGATCCAGATGTCATTAAATCCGCTCTGGTTCATTGACAAGCCTTCGGGCACCCTGATCTCACAGTCTTCATACTGGTATCCAATTTCGAACTCATAAACATGCACACAGTTGTTTGCATCGGTAATGGTGACTTCATACATTCCACCAGGCATGTTTTTCAAGATTCGTGTGGTTCGGCCGTTGTTCCACAGGTATTCATAAGGAGGAACACCTCCGGTGACTGTAAAGTAAATTGAACCAAGCGAATCTTCCTTGCACAATACGTCCTCTATCATAATATCCATCAGAAGCAAGGCAGGTGGCTCTTTTATTTCTTCCTGGATGGTGAATACACAGCCATTCTCATCAGTGATCTCCAGTCTGTAAATACCGGCAATTACATCTTCGAGGTTTTGTGTTGTAGCCCCGTTGTTCCATTTGAAGGTGTATGGTGGTGTGCCATCATATACTTCAACATGGATTGCCCCTGTTGCTGCCCCGTTACAGAGTATGTCCGTAACGGATGCGATTGCATCCAGTGGTGCATCAGGCTGGGTAATGGTCACGGATAGTTGTGCAGTATTGCCCAGGGCATCAACTACAACAACTACATATGTGCCTGCAGGCAAGTCATAAGCGGTCTCACCAATTTGGACAGGCTGGGTGTACCAGGTGAAGGTGTAGGGCGGAAGGCCGCCTATTGCTTCAACGGTAGCACTTCCGGTGTGTTCTCCATGACACAGTATATGTGTTACTGAAACGAGTTGCAGCATCACCGGCCTGATGACAATCACCTCGGCAGGATCACTTTCAACAGGATCTGTCTGGTCACTATCAGCTGTAGCAGTGTTCGCTATGATCCATTCATGCGGCACATCATCATCTATCATAACATAGAGCGCGAGTGTAATGCTTTCACCCGGAGCCAGCATGCCGACTGTCCAGGTTACCTCATTGCTGACTTCATCATATACACCGCCTCCATTAGTACTAAGGAAACTGGTGTACTCAGGCAGTTCATCTGTTACAATAATATTTGTAAGGCTGATATTGCCTGTGTTTTCTACGACGATGTTATACTGAAGCATTGTTCCCGGACTCACGTATCCATCAGGCTTGACGGTTTTTGATATCACCAGTTCGGGTTGCTGGTTAGCAATGGCTGTTGCGGTATCGGTGTTACTGATGATGTCTTCACCGGCATAGACCGTTTCGGCATACGCTTCATTGGTAACCAGTCCATTATCAATATCAGCCTGGGTAATGACATATTCTCCTGTACACACCACGCTTTCGCCTGGCATTAGCGGGCCA
>SKOK01000004.1 GCA_007120085.1 Bacteroidales bacterium
TGGTTACTGGTTACTGGTTCATGGTTTCTAATTACTGGTTTCTGGTCTGTATCCATTGCCGTTGACTTCAGTCAACGGGCAGGAAGTGCTAGAATCTCAGGGGGACTTTAGTCCCATAAAAATCTGCTGACCAGGTCTATTGAAATTGAGTTAACGCCCTCACGGGGAGTATTACTGCCCTTTTACCGCCAGCTAAAGCAGAAGGCAATGAATAGGGGCGATTCAACGATTCAACGATTCAACAATTCAACAAAACCAACACCCCATGAAATTATCACATTTACACATTTGCACATCGACATTAAGATATTTTAAGCAAGAAAACCCTATTTATTTCGTACTTTCGTAGGTTGAACTTATTTTTTGTACATAACACACAAATATACGATGCCTGATACTTTTAACATCCTGCTTGAAAAATTAGACCGCTTCATACGAAGGTATTACCTAAATCAACTCATTAAAGGTAGTATTTTTTTTGGAGCTGGACTCCTTATACTGTTCATTCTTTTCATAACCATTGAATACTTTGGATACCTGAGTTCGAATGTAAGATTTGTGCTGTTCTATGGTTTTTTGCTTTTTAACCTGGCCATTCTGATAAAGTTTGTTGTATTGCCCTTGATGGGTATGATGAGAATAGGACGTAAAATAAGTGAGGAACAAGCGGCAAAATTAATTGGTAAATATTATCGAACTGAACTTAACGATAAAATAACCAACGTTTTACAACTTAAAAAATTCCTAAATCAAAATCCGGAAAACGCGGAATTGATACTTGCTGGAATAGAACAGAAAGCCGCTGTTATTAATCCAATTCCGTTTCAAAATGCTATTCCGCTCAGGGGAAACTTACGTTTGGTTCCCTATTTCATTGTACCCGTATTATTTACTACATTGTTCTATATATTGCAACCTGCTTTTATTATAGAACCAGTAACGCGAATCGTACAGTATGAAACACAGTTTGAGCGCCCAACACCTTTCGTATTTACCATACAAGAAAACCTCGCTGCTTTTAGAAATGAAGATCTTACCATAACTGCAGAAGCCCGTGGAACTGTATTACCAGCAGCTGCAAATATCAGGGTAAAAAGTAACAGCTTTAGGATGTTACAAAATCGTGCCGGGGAGTTTTCATATACATTTAGAAACTTACAAAATGACCTGGAATTTTTCATTGAAGCACAGGGATTTCTTTTCGGACCCTATATGATCAATGTATTTGAAAAACCTTCTTTCAATCATTTCCATATCACTGTTGATTATCCTGAATACACGGGTTTATCAGACGATAGTTTTACAAACATGGGTGATTTGTCAGTAATTCAGGGTTCGAATATCAATTACACATTTTACACAAATCAAAATAGCACAATTAAGTTTTTGATGAATGATGAAATCGTTGAATCGCAAGCTGAAAGGGATGGACTGCATACCTTGTCAGTGGTAGCTGATCAGTCTTTTGAATACAATGTGTATGCTTATAATGAAACGCACGGGTATGGTGATAGTCTTAAATATTATGTGAATGTTCAAAGAGATGCCTTTCCAAGAATTGCTGTAGAAGAGCATAGAGATGACGTATTGCTCGCTCATTTGTTTTACCGGGGCACCATAGAAGATGATTTTGGATTTACAGGTCTCTATTTTAACTACAGAGTTATGGACCAGTTCCAGGTTCGCAGGGGTGAGGATTTACCGTTCATAAATGAAGCTGTCGAAATAGATCCTTATTTGCGAAACCAGGGCTTCATGCATTATTTTGATTTGCGCAGCATTTACATACAACCCGGGGAAACCGTTGAACTATATTTTGAAGTATTCGATAATGATGCAATCAGGGGGCCCAAAAGCTCAAGAAGCCAGTTGTTTACTTATTACATTCCTACTGAAGAAGAAATTCTAACAGAGAGACGGCAAACAGAAGAAAAGATAGAGGAAGGCCTAAGTGATGGATTGGGAGAGGTTCAAAATGCACGTGATCAACTCGAGGAACTTCGTAAACAATTGCTTGATTCTGATAGAGTAGGATGGGAGCAAAGGGAGATGCTGCAAGAGTTGCTGGAAAAACAGGAAATGATGGAACAATCGCTGCAAGATCTTTCTGATATGAAAAAGGAAAGCGATACCAAGTCAGAACAGTTTATGGAGAGCAATGAACGAATAAAGGAAAAGCAAGAGGAATTACAAAAATTATTTGATGAAGTATTATCAGATGAGCTAAAGGAATTGTTTGATAAGATACGTGAAGAGCTTGACAACCTCAGCAGGGATGATGTATATGAGATGCTCGATCAAATGGATTTTGAGTTCAGGGATCTTGAACACCAGATGGATAGGGCCCTGGAAATGTTCAGGCAATTTGCCATGGAAAGACTTCTTGAAGAAAGCATTAACAGGCTTGAACAACTTGCTGAACAACAAGAGCAAATTCTTGAAGAAACGCTTGGAGATGGCGATTTAGATGAATTATCTGAAGAACAGGAATCCATAAGCGATGCATTTGATAAGATACAGGAGATGATGGAAGAGTTCAGGGACCTTAATGAAAAGCTTCAAAGACCTCAACCAATTGACGATACCAGTGATAGTGAACAAGATATTGCTGATGATCTAAAAGATGCATTGGAGCAGTTGCAGGATCAAAATAAACAGGACGCTGCTCCTTCTCAGCAGGATGCCGGACAGAAGATGAGAAGCCTGTCGGAAAGTTTACAGGAGATGCAACAAAGCCTTTTTGAGCAGCAGCTGGCAGAAGATGCTGCTGCCATTAGAATGATACTGGAAAACCTGTTGCGCTCCAGCTTTGCACAAGAGGAGTTATTGATTGAAACCAGACAGGCCAATGTCAATGATCCCAGGTTTCTTGAGATGTTGCGTGAGCAAAGAAAAATCCAAAGTGATATGCAAATGATTGAGGATTCGCTGATAGCATTAAGTAAGCGGCAAATGGCCATTCAATCTTTTGTAAACAGGGAGGTTGCTGAAATACAGATGCAAATGTCACAAGGTATTGAAAATATGATAAACAGACGACGTCACCAGGCTGCCTCTCGCCAACAATTGGTGATGACGCATATCAATAACCTGGCTTTGTTATTGAATGAAAGCTTGCAGGACATGCAACAGCAGATGGCAATGGGTGATGGAATGGGTGAGGATTCGCAACCAGGAGAAGGAGGGTCATCATTCCAGGATTTACGGCAAATGCAGGAACAGTTAAACGAAATGTTACAGCAACTACAAGATGGCCAGCAACCTATGCCTGGAGAAACAGGTGAAGGTGGTATGTCATTAAGTGAGCAGATGGCAAGAATGGCTGCTGAACAGGAAGCTATCAGAAATAAACTAAAGGAACTAACTGATGATATGCGAAACCAGGGCATGGAAGTAGGAGAGGAGTTTGATCAGTTGCAAAGAGACATGGAGAGGTCTGAACTGGACATGCTACGTAAGCAGCTCTCAAGGCAAACAATTATTCGGCAAGAACAAATTCTTACACGCTTACTGGAACATGAACGTGCTGAATTACAGAGAGAACAGGAAGATCGAAGAGAAGGTACCACTGCAAAAGATTATGAAATTAGTAACCCGGAAGATTTTTTTGAGTATAATAGAATAAGAGAAAGGGAAGTAGAAATGTTACGAAGCCTTCCACCCGGTTTAAGACCTTTCTACAGGTCGTTTGTTGAAAAATATTTCTTACAAATGCAGTAACCATGAACAGAAGTTTACAAAACAGGGAATTACGCTTAATCATAGGCAAACAGCATATAAAACAAATTGAAAAATTTGTTGAAGTTATATGTGATGATAATCACATATATGACGAATATTATGCTAATATAGTCGCAGCTAACACCATGTTTGCAGAATATATTTGTAGTTTGTCAAACTGTGAAAGCTATAAGGTTAAAGTAAAGTTCTTTCGTGATAAAAGCGGATTACGATTTAAGTACTATCTTGACGAATTATTCCTGGATATTGCAAGCAACCATGAAAAATTAAGTACATTTCACTATGATAGTATCGAAAACCTTGACACTCATTTGCAAGGTATGATGGCGATTACATTATTATGTGATGATATTACTACTGACCCGGAAGAAGAAACATTTGAATTATTTTTCCGAATAACAGGTGTTAATGAACTGCTTGCTGTACAGCGAATTGAATTGCTTAAAAGATATTACTCTATGATTGGTGCTTCAGTTAAACAATAGTACCGAAGATGAAAACAGGGAATGATTGAATTTGAGTTAAGCAATATATCGATATCTGGTTTTGACACACAAAAAATCCGTGAGTGGGTAAAATCCGTAATTATTAAGGAAAAGGCAAAGCCTGGAGCAATCCAATTCATAATTATTAATGATGAAGAAATGCTCGAACTCAACAATACTTACCTAAAACACGATACCCTTACCGATATCATCACTTTCAACTACAATACGGAACTGGGGGGAATCAGCGGCGATATTTATATAAGCCATGACAGAGTATTAGAAAATGCTGAACAATACAATGTTTCAGAATTTAATGAATTGCTAAGGGTCATGGTTCATGGCGTTTTGCATCTGATTGGCTACGATGATCACGATGATACTTCAATGCGGCGGATGCGCGATAGAGAAAATTATTATCTATCTTTGTTTGATTTTTAATCGTGCATCTGAATGTTGTTAGATAATTATGATATTATTGTTGTTGGGGGAGGGCATGCTGGATGTGAAGCTGCATCATCAGCTGCCAGGCTGGGTTCACAAGTCTTGCTTATAACCATTAGCATACCGATGATTGCCAGGATGTCGTGCAATCCTGCGATGGGAGGAATTGCCAAAGGGCAGATCATACGAGAGATTGATGCCCTTGGGGGATTTACCGGGATTGTTACGGACCATACAATGATACAGTACCGAATGCTCAATCGAAGTAAGGGACCTGCCATGTGGTCGCCTAGGGCACAAAGTGACAGAGTGCAGTTTGGGTTAAAATGGTTGGAGGTGTTAAATGGCATTCCCAATCTGCACATCTGGCAGGATATGGTTGATGATGTCATTGTGAAGGAGAATAAAGTCATCGGGGTTAGGACAAAAATTGCCGGAGACGTGTTTGCAAAAGCTGTTATAATTACAAGCGGAACATTTCTTAATGGAAAAATTCATATAGGCTCAAATAATTTTGCGGGTGGCAGGCTAGGGGAGTCAAGTGCTGATTCTTTAACAAGTAGTTTATTCCATGCAGGAATAAAGTCTGAAAGACTTAAAACAGGTACGCCGGTTAGGGTAGATAAACGGTCTGTTGACATCCAAAGCATGACTGAGCAGAAGGGGGATGATAATCCTGGAAAGTTTTCTTTTACTGACACACCTCCTTTGGTTGATCAACTCAGTTGTTATTTATGTTATACAAACGAGATGGTCCACGACATTCTGCGTATAGGATTTGAAAACTCACCGTTATACACTGGCAGGATTAAAGGGACCGGACCGCGATATTGTCCTTCTATCGAAGATAAGATTGAGCGATTTGCTGGCAGAGATCGGCATCAGTTATTTATTGAACCTGATGGAAGAAACAGCAATGAGTTATATATAAATGGTTTTTCTTCTAGTTTACCGATCGAAATCCAGCTTAAGGCATTGCGAAGCATTCCGGGATTTGAACAGGCCAGAATTACACAGCCTGGTTATGCAATTGAGTATGATTATTTTTCACCAACACAGTTGCACTTCACACTTGAGAGCAAAATCATACTTAATCTTTATTTCGCTGGTCAGGTTAATGGTACAACCGGTTATGAAGAAGCTGCAGCACAGGGTTTGATCGCTGGCATTAATGCACATCAAAAAATTAATAATGATGGCGATCTGGTACTAAAGCGCTCGGAAGCGTATATTGGTGTTCTGATTGATGACCTTGTTACCAAAGGAACCCTGGAACCTTACCGTATGTTTACCAGCAGGGCTGAGTTTCGGATATTATTACGTCAGGATAATGCTGACCAAAGGCTTACCCCAATTGGACATAAAATCGGACTTGCAGACAACGCCCGGATAAGACGTCTGGAATTTAAAACCTCAATGATGGAGGAAATGGAAAGAATACTGTCTGAGAACAGTGTTCTGCCAACTGATATTAACCCTTTTCTTGAAAGAGTTGGCACTTCAAATATTTCACATAAACAGAAATACCTCAATTTGATATTGCGACCACAAATAAAACTCACAGAGCTTTTACAATATGACTCTTTCCTAAATGAAAAGTTTTCAAATATAAATTCAAACACAAAAGTATTTGCTGAAGCTGTTGAATCCCTTGAAATATTAATCAAATATGGTGGATATCTTGAAAAGGAAAGGGAGATTGCTGATAAAATTACCCGGTTGGAAAATATAAATATTCCTGAAGACGTGGATTACATGGCGTTTAGTGCCATGAGCATGGAGGCCCGCGAGAAACTATTAAAAGCTAAACCAACAAACATCGGCCAGGCATCACGAATTAGTGGTATTACTCCTTCAGACATATCCGTACTTCTTGTTTTTCTCGGAAGATAAAGGAATGTTCCACGTGGAACATTCTGTTTTGACCAGTAAACTGTTCCACGTGGAACATTGGCAGCTGTATAAAATGGAAACATTAACCAATTGTCTTCTCTGCAACACGCCGCTACCGGTTAATCCTTACATAACCGCGTGCGACCACCTTGTTTCGGGCGAAACATTCAATATTGTCAGGTGCGAAAAGTGCACCTTTTTGCTTACCAATCCGCGACCACAAGCAGACGAAATAAAACACTTTTATCAATCAGAGGCGTATATTTCTCATACAGATAAAAGCAGGTCCCCGGATGACATTTTATATCACCAGGTAAAGAGGTTCATGCTTAAAAGAAAGCTAAGGCTGTTAAAAAAACATACAACTACGAAACAAGTAAATATTTTGGATTTTGGGTGTGGTACGGGTGGTTTTTTACAGGCGGCGGGCAAAGCCGGATTTCAGGCGGAAGGTTTTGAACCTGGAGAGGTTGCAAAACGTGTTGCTATGGACAAAGGATTAAGCCTTTATGAAAACCATGAAACACTGTTCAAAAAGGGTGCACATAAATATGACATGATTACTCTTTGGCATGTTTTGGAGCATATTCACGACTTCCCTGTCATATTGGATAAATTTTATACATTGTTAGCTGATAATTCCTTTCTTCTGATTGCGATACCAATGGTAAACAGTTATGATGCGCAACACTATAAACAATTTTGGGCCGCCTATGATGTGCCTCGTCATTTGTACCACTTCTCCCGCAAAACAATTATTAAAGCCTGTAAAAATGCTGGATTTAAGTTGATCGACAAACAGCCAATGGTTTTTGACAGTTATTACGTTTCGCTCTTAAGTGAAAAGCACCGGGGGTCAAAAATCCCCTTTTTAAAAGCATTTTACCATGGAAGCGTGTCAAACCTAAATGCCTTGTTCAACAAATCACCATGGAGCAGCGAGGTTTTCGTGTTTAAAAAGTATTGACGCAACCGCCGACCACTCCACATCATTTCGACCGCGATAGAAAACTCAACATAGCTGTCTCACAACATAGAGATTGATGAAATTATTACATATTCCTGGTTTTTGTGTAAATTAGCAAAGTATGGCACCTGCTTTGATGCTGTAATAAACATTGCTTAATACACACTGATCATTTATGACCAGCCTTACCAAATACCTGAAAAGCATTATTGCCGCATTGGTCGCACTGATCATTAGCTGCATTTTTTATTATAATCGCACTGAAATCGCGGACAGTGAAGAGCTTGCCGCAACCTTCCAGGAAAAGCTGCTTGAGCAGGAACAACTGCTCGCACAATCCCTCCACGAATTCCATTTAAGCCATATACGAAGCAATGGTAAAAGCATTTACGATCCTAAATATATTAATGAGCTCAAAAATCTTTATCAAGAGCATGGGATCATACTTCTGCTATTCAGCAACGACGAAATATCATTCTGGTCGCATAACGCTATTCCCCTCGATGGCTTTCAACCTCCAGGACAGAATGCCGGAATGATCAAAAAAAGAAATGGACTGTATCTGTATAATGTTCAAAGAGAAGAAAACCACGTATATGCTGGATACATGATCATAAAAAGCGAATTCAGGTATCAGAATGAATTCCTTGTAAACCGCTTTAATGATAACCTGCCACCAACAGAATCCTTATTCATTGTATCACAAAGAAAAGATGAAGGCTATGCCATAAATGACAATGAAGGCAATTACCTGTTCTCCCTGGTCGTAAGAAGCGAAACAGCCCTGAAACGCGTCAAAACAAGCCATTACCTGATCGCACTGCTTTCTGCAATTGCTGCATTGCTTATTTTTTTCTATTTCACTTTCAGGTATTTCAGCATCCTTTTTAAAACCAAACGATACAAACTTGCAATTACCGGGTTTGTTGCTAGTGTGCTGATAATCAGGGCTGTAATGTTTTTGTTGAAATTTCCTGGTGTTTTTTATGAGGGCTATATGTTTGCACCCGAACTCTATGCAACATCCGTATTCCTGCCATCCCTTGGCGACCTGCTGCTTAATGTGGCTTTCGTTACCATTATCGGATACTTTTTATACCACAACCTCCGGCTATCAACCATCAAACTACCAGAAAACAAACCAGCATCCATTGCAGGAGGTGCGGCATTGTTTGTTATGATATACCTTATATGTGGACTGTCGCTTTATATAATTGAAGGGTTGGTAATTAACTCACACCTCAACCTTGATGTCAACTTCATTTTCAATCTTGACATTTACAGCATAGTGGGTTTTCTGGTCATAGGCCTGATCTTCTTTGCCTTTTTCTTTTATAGTGTAGTCCTGTGCCGCATGGCGAGAAATATCCTTACACCACAGCTTTTCTGGCTCGTATGTTTCATTTCATTTGCCGTCCTGATTGGAGCTACCTGGTATTATTTTGGTTATAAACCCCTGCTTTGGATGCTTTCCCTCGCAGCTATTCTGGTATTCGAGCTGGACAGCAGAATAAAAACACCTGAAAAAGGCTTTTCAGCCCTGGTGATGTCCATTTTTCTGTTCAGCATCGTATCTACATTTGCTTTGTATCGCTTCAATACCGAAAAAGACTATGAAAAAAGAAAAACACTGGCGTTGCAGCTGGCCTCTGAACAAGACCCTGTTGCCGAATTTCTTTTTTTGGAAATTGAAGAAGCCCTGTTCAAGGACAACCAGCTTCAAAACCTGGTAAGAAACGACCCATACAACGAAACAGCCATCTATAATTACCTGATTCACCACTATTTTTTTGATTTTTGGGCCAAGTATGAACTGCAGGTTACCGTGTGTAAACCCGATGAAATATTGCTCATAAAGCCAGCCAACATAGAGGTACCCTGTGCCGGCTTTTTTGACGAATACATTCTTACATTTGGAAAAACAACCATCAGCGATCATTTCATATACCTGGACAATAACACAGGACGAAACAGCTACATTACCAAGCTGTCAACATTGCAGGCCGACGAAAGGGACCACCTGCCCGTCTATCACATATACCTGGAGTTCGATGCAAAATACATTGCCCGCGACATGGGTTTCCCGGAACTCCTCATCGATGATGCCATCGACATCAACAGGGAGCTGATCAACTATTCATATGCAACCTATAAAAACAGCATGCTTATCAATGAGTTCGGGCCTTTTGCATATAATATGAGTGCAGAGGTTTACGGCTTTACTGATGACGAATTCAATGTTTTTGTTTTTGGGGATTATAACCATGTGATGTATCAGAAAGACGATGAAACCATTATCCTTATCAGTCGCCCCAAGGGAACCTTGCTGGAAGCCGTCGCACCCTTTTCATACTTGTTTATTACCTTTTTTGTCCTCGTTGCCATATTCTGGCTGCTTGTCAATCGTACAAGACCCAAACAGCTATTCAGAATGACCTTTATGCGCAGGGTCCAGTATTCAATGATCATCATTTTGTTGCTTTCGGCTCTTTCAATTGGTGGAGCTTCAGCATTTTTCATTTTTAATATTTATGAGAATAAAAACCTGGCTTTTCTTAATGAAAAAATGCATAGCGTGCTGCGCGAACTCGAACTAACCCTCACCAATGAATATTATCTTGACCATACTTATGAGTATTATTTGCACGATCTGTTATTGCAATACTCAAACATATTTTTCTCAGATATCAATATTTATGGTATTGATGGACTGCTGATAGCATCCAGCCGCCCCAAGGTTTTTGAAGAAGGTTTGGTGGGAAGCAAGATGAACGCGCTGGCTTTTCACAAAATGAATAACGAGCACCATAGCCAGTTTATCCACACCGAACATATAGGCCTGCTGGAATACCTTTCTGCATATACCCCAATTTATAATCGCTACCAGGAGAAGCTGGCCTATCTTAACTTGCCCTATTTTGCCAAACAGAGCGAGTTGCGCAACGAAGTATCCTATTTTCTTGTTGCGTTTATCAACATTTACCTTTTCCTGGTATTGATGGCTGTTGTGCTTGCCCTGTTTGTGTCGGGCTATGTTACCAAGCCGCTGCAGACCATCAGGGAAAAGATGGCGCGGATTCAGTTGGGCCGAACTAATGAAAAAATATCCTGGAATCGCGATGATGAGATTGGCAGCCTGGTAAGTGAGTATAACCGGATGATCGATGAACTTTCCATCAGTGCTGATTTGCTGGCACGGAGTGAGCGTGAAACCGCGTGGCGCGAGATGGCACGGCAGGTGGCTCACGAGATCAAAAACCCGCTTACTCCAATGAAACTAAGTGTTCAATACCTCGAAAAGGCCTGGAAAGAAAAGGTGCCCGACTGGGATGAACGCCTGTCACGCTTCACCAAAACCATGACAGAACAAATTGACAATATGGCCACCATCGCCGGTGAGTTCTCTGACTTTGCCCAGATGCCTGCAGGGAAAAACCACCGGATTGACCTTAAAAGCTTTGTGCCGGAAGCGATGGACCTGTATAAGGATTTGGAAAATGTGGAAATCCGCCTTGTGATGGATGAACCCGGAGAGCCGATGATTGTGAATGCTGATCGCCAGCAGCTTTTGCGGGTGTTTAATAATTTGATTAAAAACGCCATACAGTCCTACGATAAAAAGGAAAAAGCCATCATCGAAGTATCCTGTCGCCGGGAGGAGGATGACTACAAAATCAGCATTCGTGATTATGGTTGCGGAATACCTGACAACTTGCAGCACAACATCTTTAACCCTTATTTCACCACAAAGGCCAAAGGGATGGGACTTGGATTGTCTATGGTGAAAAACATCGTGGAAAGCATAAACGGGAACATCGTTTTTAGCTCAAAAGAAGGGCAGGGGAGTACCTTTCATATCAGCATCCCCCCACGTAATGACAGGGCTTGACCTGTCACCCAAAAGATGACCTGTGTGCTGTAACCCCATGTAAATCAAACAACAAGCCTCTCAAAACACATGGTGGTGAGACGATCATTCACAGATTGTCGATAGCCCTTATCGGTTAATGAGCTTACTTGTACTCCAGGGCTTCGCTTTCGCCGTTAAACACCATCAGGCCGTTCATGGCCAGGGCACGCATTTCGTCTTCGCCGGGATACACGAACACCGGGCCGATGTGTCTTACCCTTTCGGATACGGATTCGACAAAGGGTTTTCCGTAGGCGATGCCCCCGGTGAGCAAAATGGCATCGACAGCACCTTTCAGCACGGTTGACATGGCGCCGATCTCTTTGGAAACCTGGTAGGCCATCGCGTTTTGAATCAACATTGCTTTTTCATCACCTGCTGTTGCCATTTTCTCTACCTCATAAGCGTCGTTGGTGCCCAGATAGGCCACCAAACCACCCTGTCCGGTGATCATGCAATCGATTTCTTCTTTGGTATATTTGCCGCTGAAGCACATTTCCACCAGAGCGCCGCTGGGGAGGGTGCCGCTGCGCTCTGGCGAGAAGGGCCCCTCGCCGTTCAATGCCTGGTTAACGTCAATCACACGGCCTTTGTAGTGCGCACCAACGCTAATGCCTCCCCCCAGGTGGGCAACCACAAGGTTCAATTCATCATAGCTGCGTGAAACAGATTTTGCGTGTTGCCGTGCTATCGCCTTTTGATTCAGCGCGTGAAAGATAGATACTCTTTCAAAAAGCGGATGACCAGAAATGCGGGCAATGTCTTCGAGCTCATCAACCACAACGGGATCCGCAATAAAGGCTTCAGCCTCCGGGATGGCATCCGCAATGTCACGGGCGATCAAACCACCCAGGTTGCTGGCATGCTGGCCCATAATGCCAATCTTCAGGTCTTCAACAAGCCTGTCATTTACCCGGTAAACACCAGAGGGGATAGGTTTAACCAAGCCACCGCGACCAACGATAACCCGCAATTTGTTTACGTCAAAAGAAGCACTTTCAAGCTCTTCCAGGATGATTTGTTTCCGAAAACTATACTGGTCTGTTATTTTTTTGAATTCCCTGAGCTTTTCACGCGTGTGTTTGATGTTCTTTAAGAATACTTCTTTGGTGTTTTTAAACACGGCAATCTTTGTGGAGGTGGAGCCAGGGTTGATGGCCAGAATCAGTTCTTTGTCCATGATAGTTTTATGTTTTTCCGTTAATGATTTTAAGATATATTCAGACAGAATTAGTTTCCGGCCGCTGCAGCCAGTGCAATGCTGTTTAACTTGGTGTCGTCGGTATCTGCACGTGAGGTTAACACAATGGGTGCGGCGGCGCCAAGTATTACCGCAGCGCAGGCAGCCCTGGCGAAATAGATGAAGGCCTTGTAAAGCCCGTTGGCGGCATCAATGTCGTCGGCAACCAGGAGGTCAGCATCGCCGGCTACCGGACTGTTAATCCCTTTTAGTTCAGCACTCTTTCTGCTAACGGCATTGTCAAAGGCCAAGGGTCCGTCGATGATGCAGCCCTTGATCTGTCCACGGTCGCCCATTTTTGCAATGGCACTGGCTTCCATGCTTGACTTCATCGCAGGGTTAACCGTTTCCACAGCCGACAGCATGGCCACCTTTGGTTGTTTGATGCCCAGCTTTTGTAAAAATCCAACGGCATTGCGCGTGATGGACACTTTTTCATTAAATTCGGGTGCAATGTTCATCGCTGCATCTGTGAGCGCAATCAGCTTATGGTATGTGGGAAGCTCAAAAACAGCCAGGTGGGAGATCTGTTCACCTGTGCGAAGTCCATATTCCTTGTTCAAAACTGCTTTCAGCAGGATGGCTGTGCCAAGATTGCCCTTCATCAGGACGTCAGCCTCGCCCTCTCTGACCATTTTTACGGACAAGGCCGCAGCTTTGGCGTTGTCTGGCTCATCGATGATGGTGAAAGGGGCGAGGTCAAAGCCTTTGGTTTCACCAATTTCTTTAATGGATTTTTCATCTCCAATGAAGATGCCATCAACCAGATTGTTTTTATGTGCGTTGATTACGGCACCCATGGCATGTGCATCGTGGGCAGCGGCAAGCACAAGGCGGCGGCGGCTGTGCTGGCGCGCCATTTTGTGTAATTCGGATAGTTTTGTAAGCATGATGTTTTGAAAGTTTAGCGATTAATTTGCCCAAAAATAAACAAAAGAATGGAACATCAATCTGCTAAATAATTTTTTTACTGAATTAATTTCGTGCCTGGATAAACAGAGCAAATGCTTATAGTCGCAAAGCTTCTTATAATCATTCAATTAACGCGCAATAAGAAAAAACGTAAAGGCAGCAACCAAATCAATCAAAACAAATGCCTCAGCGGTACGAGCAGCCATTCAAGAAAGCGCTGCACGGCAGGACGGCGCAGCCAGTTTTCATAATGAAAGGCTTCGGAGTTTTTTCGGGTTTCGTTGACGTGGCTTACAATTTGACGAGCAAGGCTTTTGTGCTGACCAGCCATGCATATCTCATGCTGGTAACGAAAGCTCCTGTAATCAAAGTTTGAAGAGCCAATTACAAAATACCGCCTGTCAGCAAGAAATATCTTCGCGTGCAGGTTTTCCGGAAGGAAAAAGAAAATATTGATGCCTTGCTCTGCCAGCTCTCCAAGGTACTTGGAAGTGAGCAGATCCAGCGCCCCTACGTCAGACTTTTTCGGAATGTGTACATTAACGGTAACACCTCTGCCGGCAGCTTCTACAAGGGCTTTCCTCAGGCTGCTGCCCGGCAAAAAATAGGGTGTTTCGATGATGATTTCCCGCTGCGCAGCCTGTATCAGCTCAAGATACTTCTTCTTCACCGGCTGCCATGTAATGGATGGAACATCGCGAATGATCTCAAATCCATTATAAAACACGGTTTTGGTATATGCCTGCTTGTCAAAGAAATACTTATTGTAAAGCTTGTAGTTTTCAGCAATGATCTTTTTAAAGCTCTTGGCAATGCCCCCTTTGATACGAAACATCGACTCCCGCCAGTTGAAGGAGTATGCCGATATGTTTGCAGAACCAATGTAAGTGATTTCATCGTCGATGACAAGTATTTTCCTGTGGTCGCGCCGATGGCTCTTGGTGAAACCATCCCAGCTCAAACGGATTTTCTTAAAAAACCGGACGTCACCACCTGCTTCCAGCAAATCCTGGAAGAACCAATAATTGGAAGAAGCACCCCAGGAGTCGATCAGCAAACGGATCTTGACACCCTCCAAACACTTCTTTACCAAATTATCGCGAAACCGAACCCCCATCTCATCATTACGAAACCGATAGATCTCCATGTAGATGTAGGTCGTGGCTTTTTGAATGTCCTTAAGCATTTGGGTTAAATAAACCAGCGGATCGGACATCAGGCGAATTTGTAAATCATGATCTGTACGCATATTATACCAAATCTAAAATACTCGGGTAGTCCCTGTTCATGCATCTCCAAAAATAAGATTTTTCTGTTTATGATGAACAAAGATGCTTTGATATTTCAATTAGAAATCAAATGCAATGATGTTGCCGCATTAAATGGCAGCAAACACTTTTCGGCCATTATGGCGCAAAAAACAGGGCTGGTCATCGAAAAACCGGCCATTATGGCGCAAAAAAAGCGATTAAATCAATCGGAACGGCATTTGATAATGTGGATTTCAGAAAGCAATTTATTCACATAATCAAAGGAGGACCAAAAAATGACTATCATAAGAATGAAAAACCGACCCACTTTGTCAGACATGCTCGACAACATGCTTGAAAGAAACTTCAACACTGGTTTCGAAAGGAAATGTGGTTGCGTGCCCGCTACAAATATTCTTGAAAAAGAAGATGTTTATCAAATAGAGCTGGCTGCCCCCGGCATGAAAAAAGATGACTTCAAGCTTGAAATTGAAAACAAGTTGCTGTCAATCATCTTCGAGAAAAAAGAAGAAGACAAGCAGGAAGAGGCAGAATACCTGCAGCAGGAGTTTCACATGGATGAATTCACCCGTTCATTCACCATTCCGGAAACGGCTGATGCTGAAAACATTAAAGCACGTTACGACAACGGGATCCTGTATGTAAGCATTCCAAAGATGGAAAAAGCACGCTTGAGCAAGCAGATCAAGGTTTCGTAA